>CALHTV010000168.1 GCA_938039765.1 uncultured Dictyoglomus sp.
ACTAAGACAGTAGAAATTAATGAAATCAATATTCTAATAAGTATTCGCAGATTTTTTGATTTTTTAATTCTACTAATCACTATCTTTTAAGATAACTATAGCCTTATCTTTGTAGTTATGTAATATACATCTGTTGGATTACCATATAGATCATAGGTTCTTTTAATAGAAATAACAGCATCTACATTTGGTGCAATTGGATAAACCACATTAAGGAAAAGTATGGTGTTAGGATTTATAAATTTGAATGGTATGGAGATATTACCCTGCTCATAAGATAAGCTTAGAGACAGTCTTTCACTTAAATTAAGGCTAAGATTTCCATATAAAGTAGGAGTTTCAAATTCAAAGGTATCATAGCTAATATTTAGAGATGCAATGTTAAATATTCTAGAATCAAGGCCTAAAATTATGCCCTTAATCCTGCCTGTAGCCTCAGAAAGTCCAGGTAATTGACCTAAGATTTTATTTTTTTCGTAATAGGCATCAAAATATCCTGGAGTGAAATTATTAGCATAATTTAATCCTTGTAGATAAAAAACTGTATTTAGAACGGGAACATCCACTTGTAATCCTAATATTAATCCATTCTGAGAAAGAACTTTATTATCACTTATACTTATGCCATTATGAATTAATCTTTGAGCAAAACTTAAATAAGCCACTATATTTTTAGTAAGATAATATCCAACATCAGCACCAATAATGCCTTGTTGTTTAGTTGTTTCTTCGTCTAAATCAAACATACCATTAACTCCAAGTTCTAATCTATTTAATGGTCGATAAAACAATCTCAATGCGTAAGTTGTAGTAATATTTTCATTTCTGTTAAAGGGAGAGGGTAGTAGAGTTAAAATTCCTCCTTTTCTAGGATCTTCGAGTCTCAGGGTAATTCCATCCATTTCATATGTGGAATATCTATTAGCTATTAATCCGTACCCTAAATTAAAATTATAAATATTTCCATATCTTAACCCTAACCAGGGAAGATTTATTTCTCCATATCTAATTCGGCCTTGAATATAGCTTATATCTTCTCCATTTGTATAAAGAGAAAGATCGAGACCTAATTTTACTATACCAAAAGATATCTCAGGTGTAAAAGATAATTTAGCTAAAATTAAATTATCTTTTCTAAAAAGCCCATATTCTAAGCTATTCTTTAATAGAGATTCCTCTCTTTTTGGCTTCTCAGGCTCTAAAATCGCAGATTCTTTTTTCTCTTCCTTCTTTTCTTCTAGTGTTTCTTCATCAAATTTTTCTATTTCTTTAATTACTGAAGGCTCCTCAGGAGGCTCTCCAGGTCTAACTATACTTTGAAATCCCTCTTTGACTTCTACTGTTTTATCTTTAGAAGTAAATAGAACTACTCCTTTTAAAGCCCATATTTTAGTAGTACCATCCTCTAAAACTTCTTGAATCCATTCTGTCCCTCTCACTCCTGCTATTGCAGTTGGAGTTTGAACCTCAACTTTTTCTCCCTGAGAGAGCAATCTTTCTACTGTAGCCCATATTTTACCAATAAGTAGTTTGAAAATTGAGACTTCTTTTTTAGATTCCTCTTCATAATCTAATCGTAAAATATCGAGCTGGGTGTTAGCCCCAAGCTTTAAAGTAGATTTGTCAGAAAACTGGAGAATAGCTTGAGAATTCTGCTGAACCCATACCTTATCTCCAGAAACTAATTCCATTTTTAATTTTGCAGGTATCCAAAGCTCAGCATTGAATTTTTTCACGTAGACATTTCCTTTTAAGTAGGTTATTATTGCTACTCTTTGTTTAGGTATATTTTGAGCAAAAATACTCGAAGAAAGAAGTATCATTAAGATACATAATAAAAGTAAAAACTTTTTAATCATAACCCCACCTCATTAAATTATTAAAGTTATTTTAAAAATTTCTTTTGGATTTAATTATATCATAAATTTTTCTTATAAAGAAAATACAAACCTTTTAAAGTAAGAAATAGATCTATATTTTCCTCTTTCAGATATTTAGTATAAGGAACAATTCTTCTAGCCCATCCTCCAGTGCTAACCAATATAGGCTTATGTTTAAGTTCTTTTATTTGTCTCTCAAGTATTCCATCTACAAGTCCTGCAAAACCATAGACAATCCCTGCTTGAATTGCAGATATAGTATTTTTTCCTATAGAAGATTCGGGAGCCTTTATATCTACCTGAGGAAGTTTTGCTGTTTTCTCAAAAAGGGCGTAGGAAGCAGTACCTACGCCCGGCGCAATGGCAACTCCTAAAAATTTCTTTTTCTCAATTGCGGAAAAAGTTGTTGCTGTTCCAAAATCTACAGCTATCCCACATGATCCATACTCTTCCATTAGAGCAACCACATTGCAAATTAGGTCAGCTCCTACTTCTTTAGGATTTTCAGTTTCTATTGAAATGCCTGTTTTTATTCCCGGCTCTACAATGAAGGGAGATTTGCCAAATAAATAATTTATAGCTTCAACAAAAGAAGAGGTAAGAGATGGTACTACAGAAGATAAAGCCACACCTTCAACTTCTGTTTCCTTCATTCTTTCTCTTTTTAGAGTCCACTCTATGATAAGGGCATATTCATAACTTGTGGAATATTTTTTAGTTTCAAATTCATAATGAGAAACCATTTTCTCATTATTAAAATAAGCCATATCAATGTTAGAATTTCCTATGTCTATTGCTAAAATCAATTTGATCACTCCTTTTTAATGAGTTTTTCTAAAGCTAATACAACAGGAGGACAAAGAACCATTGCAATAATTGCTTCTGGAATTCCGTGTAAAATCCCTATGCTAATTACAACTTGAAGAGGAAATAGCTTTGCTAAGTAAGCAAGGGTAAGGGTTCCTACAGTGTTTGTTATACTTCCTAAAAAGGCTGAAATTCCGATAGCTATTATTTTTATTTCTTTTTCTTTTAATAGGAACAATAAAGCTAAAGTTATAATGAAAGAAGATATTGCAATCAAAAAGCTATATTCTATCGGATAATTTAACATAGTTTGAGAAAACCCTTCATTGAGAATAAATACCCCTGTCAAGTAAAGAAGAGAGAAGATTATTATAGCTATTATTACTAAAGCATAGTTTTTCAACTTTCTATGAGGATATAGATACTTAGAAAAGATACCATAAGTAAGCCCTGAAACTATTCCTATAAAAGGACGAGCAGGTAACAATACCCAAAAAGGTGCGATATAAGAAAAATATAAAATTGCGGAAAAACCAAATATTAAGCCAGCCAAAGCTCCAATCCAAGGTCCTAAAAGAATACCTGCTAATATAACTGGAATATGCATGATTGTAGCTGCTCCAGCAGGTGTGGGAACAGAGATATAACCTATTCGACTAAATCCTAATACTAAGGTTAAGGCAAGGAAAATGGAAGCTAAAGAAAGTTGTTTGACATTTTTTAACATCTAACCTACCTCCCTTCCGGCTCTCCCTTAGGAGATGCCGTTTTCTTTTATTTTTGGAAAGAAAAAGATCTTAGATAGACTATAAAAGTCCTGCGATCTTATAAAGATCTGCAGGCTTTCTATATTATATCTAAGAACAGATGTTTTTAAAAGATGTATAATAAAAATATGCAGTTTTCTAAAAAGAATTTAAGAGAAATATTAAAAGAAAAAAGGAAAAGGGTGAAGGACAAGGAGGTAAAATCTCATCAAATATTTCATAATTTAGAGAAACTCTCTATCTGGAAAGATTCTAAAGTAATAAATACTTACATTTCCTTAGAGGAAGAAGTAGATACAAAATTTATTATCTATCATGGCTTAATCGAGGGAAAAAGAATATTCTCTCCTATTATTACCAAAGATGAATTGAAATTTGGAGAGGTTTTATCATTTAATGATTTAGAACCTGGACCTTTAGGTATTTTACAGCCCATAAAAACCTTAGATGTAGATTATGATATATTTGATCTAATTATAGTTCCAGGACTCGCTTTTGACTATAGGGGGTATAGAATAGGCTATGGCAAAGGATACTATGATAAATTTTTGAGCAAGGTTAAAAGAGGACTAAAAGTAGGATTAATATTTGAAGATTTACTGTTTAAAGTACTACCCATTGAAATAGAAACTCATGATCAGAAAGTAGATCTTATTATTACTGAGAAGAGGATAATTCAGATTAGATAAAATCCTTTACTGAATACCTATACAAGATAAACAAAGCAGTGTGCTATTTTTAAAAATTTCTATAAGTTCACTTTTAGTAACACCTAAATATAAAGCTATTACTATTAACAAAAGGATTAACAACCTTATTAGTCTTTTAACCACTTTTCCAAATCCTTCTTAAACTCTTTTTCTGGCAAAACCCCAATATAGATTTTTCTAATTATAAATTTCTTATCGATTAAAAAAGATGTTGGAATTGCTAGAACACTATAAGCATAGCCTACAACCCCATTCTTATCTGATAAAACCAAAAAACTTACTTTGTTATTTTTTATGTAATTCTCTAGTGCCTTCACGTCACTATCTAAACTCACTGCAATTATTTTAAATTTTTTATCTTTATATTCCTTTTGTATTTTGTCTAAAAGGGGGACCTCATACCTACATGGAGGACACCAGGTTGCCCAGAAATTAAGAAGGACAACATTACCTTTAAAGGAAGAGAGTGAATGTTTTCTACCTTGAAGATCAGGAAGAGAAAAATCTATGGCTTTAGAATTTTCGTCTACTTTTTGCTTCTGAGAGAATCCTACACCAATTATTATTGTTATTAGAAAAATTAGTAACAAAAAGGTTTTAATTAATTTTTTCCTCATTTTTTATTTCCTCCTTATAATAAACTAAACTTCCAGGCGAGGTAGGGGGTGATGGGTGAGGGGGGAAGGGGACCCTCGCCTGGAAGTTTTCTTAACAAATTATTTTCGATAAATATGATAACACCCCAAAAAATTTTTGTCAATATTCCTAACATAAAAATTTTAAAAAACATTCGAAATGAAATAAAAAAAGAGGGAGGAAGGCTCTCTGGCAATGACCTACTCTCCCACCCCGTCGCCAGGGCAGTACCATCGGCGCTGGAGGGCTTAGCTTCCGTGTTCGGAATGGGAACGGGCGTTTCCCCTCCGCTCTAATCACCAGTAGCC
>CALHTV010000169.1 GCA_938039765.1 uncultured Dictyoglomus sp.
CCCCATCATTAGTCTAATTTTATCTTTTTCTTTTTATTACTCATCTATTTACTTAAGACTTAAAGATTTTAAAACCTCATGCATTGTTTTTTTAGTAATCTTTTTATTTTTTCTTGTGTTACTAACTTTTATTCTAAAGAAAGTTATAAACCCATTCTTAGTTCATAGGGGATTTTTCCATAGTATTTTAGGCTTGGTTCTCTTAAACTTTATTTTGTCTTCTTTTTATACTATTAGTCTAAAACAACTCTCACCAAATCTTCTCAGTTTGTATCATGGATTCCATATAGGAATAAATATAGGATATATAGGGCATGTTATTGGAGATATTTTTACTTACCAAGGAATAAGACCCTTTTTTCCTATTTCTTGGAAAATTTCTTTTAAAATATTAAAAACCAATAGTCTTGAAGAAAAAGTATTATTCTATATCCTATCTTTTGCAAATATTTTTGTTTTGTTTAAAAACATCTTAAAATGAGGAGGGCTTAAAGATGATAGATATTAAAATTCTAAGAGAGAAACCAGAATTAATGAAAGAAAATATTTTGCTTAGGAATTTAGATTTAAAAAAATATAATGTGGATTATATATTAGATCTGGATGCCAAAAGAAGAGAACTCCAAAAAGAACTTGACCAGTTAAGAGCCCAAAGAAATAAAGTTTCTCAAGAAATAGGAAGACACAAAGGAGAAGAAAGAGAAAACTTGATAAAAGAAGCAAGAGTTATAAAAGAAAAAATAGAACAAATAGAAAGAGACTTTGAAGAGATAGAAAAGGAACTATATTCTAAACTATGGCAGCTTCCCAATCTCTTGTCGCCTAAAGCACCAAGAGGAAAAGATGAAAAGGATAATGTGGAAATAAGAAGATGGGGTGAGATTAAATCCTTCAGCTTCACACCTAAAGATCACTTAGATTTAGCAATAATTAATGACCTAGTAGATTTTGAAAGGGGTAGTAAAGTAACTGGTTCTAATTTCTACTATCTAAAAAACGAAGCAGTTTTACTAGAATTTGCTCTTTTTAGATTAGTTATAGATACTTTGCTACCAGAAGGATTCAAATTATTCATTACTCCTGATCTTGCAAGAATGGAAGTTATCGATGGTATTGGTTTTCAACCCCGAGGACCTGAAGCACAAATCTACCGTATAGAAGAGAGTGACCTAGGCTTGATAGCTACAGCAGAAATTACTTTAGGGGGTTATCATAAGGATGAGATTTTAGATGAAATTGAATTACCTTTAAAGTATTTAGGCTTTTCTCACTGTTTCAGAACAGAAGTAGGGGCTTACGGGAGATATAATAGAGGACTATATCGAGTACATCAGTTTAGCAAGGCAGAAATCTTTATAATTTGTAGACCAGAAGATTCTGAAAGTATGCATGAGTATATCTTAAGCCTCGAAGAAAAAATATTTCAAAAACTAGAAATACCTTATAGAGTTCTTGACATATGTTCAGGTGATCTAGGAGCCCCAGCAGCTAGAAAGTTTGACATTGAGGCATGGATGCCAGGAAGAGGAGAATTTGGAGAAGTCACAAGCTGCTCAAATTGTACTGATTATCAAGCAAGACGATTAAATATAAGATTTAGAAGGGTTACAGGCGAGGTAGATTATGTCCACATGTTAAATGGAACAGCCATAGCAATATCCCGAGCTATAATTGCAATACTTGAAAATTATCAACAAGAAGACGGAAGTATCGTAATTCCAAAAGCTCTTCAACCATACATAGGAATTACTGAGATAAGACCTAAAAAAACAAAAGGAGCCCTATAATAAAGAGGGCTCCTTTTGTAAAATCAGTAGCATTTAGAATAACCACAAACTCTACAAGTTAAACAGCCTTCTAAAACTTGTAGTGGAGTCCCACATTCAGGACATGGAATTCCAGAAAAAGTATCTTTCTTCTCTAAAGTTTCTGGTGATACAAGATTCCCTAGAAAAAAACTATTACTCTTTGAATTTTTTCCTTCTTTCATATTTATATATTTTTCTAAGGCTCTCCCAATTGCATCGGAGCAAGACAAAATAAAATCTCCCTCTTCTGTTCTCGTAGGATTAGGACATCTTATTCCTTTTAATTGTTTTATAATTGAGGTCACATCTACTCCACTTCTTAGAGCAAGAGAAATCAACCTAGATATAGCTTCGGTCTGGGAAGCAGCACATCCTCCAGCTTTCCCTAAAGTGGAAAATACTTCGCATACTCCAAATTCATCCTCGTTTATTGTAACATATAAATTTCCACATCCGGTCTTTATCTTTATTGTTGCACCCTTAGTTATCATAGGTCTTGGTCTTGGCTTTAAACTATGAACCTCTTTCTCTCCAGTTTCTTCCCTTCTTTCTTTTTCGATCGACAAAACTTGTGTAGATCTTGACTTATCCCTATAAACTGTTATTCCTTTTAGTTTTAACTCATAAGCCATTAAATATATCTTTCTTACATCTTCTCGAGTGGCTGATTCTCTTAAATTTACTGTTTTCGATACTGCATTATCTACATATTTTTGGAAAGAAGCTTGCATCAGGACATGGTCTTCAGGAGAAATATCAAGTGCTGTTACAAATAATTTTTTTAACTTTTCGGGAATTTCATCCATATTTTGTATTGTTCCTTCTTCAATTATTCTCTCGACTAATTCATCAGAGTAAATGTTTTCTTTAATAAGAGCCTCTTTAAACAGAGGATAAACCTCATTCCACTCTCCAAGACTTATTTTTCTTTTATAAGCAAGAGCAAATATAGGCTCTATTCCCGAGGAACAATTTGCAATAATACTTATACTTCCTGTGGGAGCAATAGTAGTCAAAGTAGCATTTCTAAGCTTAAGACCTAAGTCTTTATAGATACTTTTATCCCAATTAGGAAATACTCCTCTTTCTTCAGCTAATTTATTTGAAGCACTTCTTGCTTCTTTTTGTATAAAACTCATAATATTCTCTGCTATTTCTCTTGCTTCTTTAGTATTATATGGAATTCCAAGTAATATTAATAAGTCATAGAATCCCATAACTCCTAAGCCAATTTTTCTGTTTGCTTTTGTCATTTCTTCTATCTGCTTTAAGGGATAGAAATTGGCATCAATCACATTGTCTAAGAAATGGACTGCTTTATATACAGTATCTCTCAACTTTTCCCAGTCTATCTCATAACCCTCTCCAATTCTTTTAACCATTTTACTAAGGTTTATAGAGCCTAAATTACAAGATTCAAAAGGAAGTAAGGGTTGTTCACCACAAGGATTAGTAGATTCTATTTCTCCAACCTCTGGAGTTGGATTTTTTCTATTTATCTCATCAATAAAAATAATACCAGGTTCTCCATTTTTCCATGCTTGCTCTACAATAAGATCAAAAAGTTTGCTTGCCCTTACCTTTCTAACTACCTCCTTATTACGAGGATTTATTAGTTCAAATTCTTCATCTTTTAATACTGCCTCCATGAACTTATCAGTAATAGCAACAGAAATATTAAAATTAGAAAGTACGCCTTCTTTGTCTTTGCAAGTCGCAAACTCAAATATATCAGGGTGATCAATCCTAAGAATACCCATATTGGCTCCTCTACGAACCCCACCCTGCTTAATTGTATCAGTGGCAGCATCATATACTTTCATAAAACTTACAGGACCTGAAGCTATTCCTCCTGTAGTTCTAACAATATCTCCTTTCGGACGAAGTTTCGAAAAAGAAAATCCTGTTCCTCCACCTGATTGGTGTATCAAAGCAGCATATTTTAAGCCATCAAAAATACTTACTAAAGAATCCTCAACAGGTATAACAAAACATGCAGAAAGCTGCCCTAAAGGGCGACCTGCATTCATTAAAGTAGGAGAGTTTGGTAAAAATTCTAAAGAAGTCATCATTTCATAAAACATATTTTTTGTTGCTTCCACATTAGCTTTAGGATTGTAATCTAAATCTATTTTTGCTATAGTCTCAGCAACTCTTTCAAACATTTCTTCAGGAGTTTCTATCACCTTACCATTCTCATCTTTTGCTAAGTATCTTTTTTCTAATATCATTAATGCCTGTTCAGTTAGTTCTAATTTTCTCATCTATCTCATCTCCTTCTTAATCTCTTTAATTTTTTCTTTTAACTCCCTTAAAGTTTTATCCTCAGGATTATATTTTAACCCTTCTTGTATAACTCTTTCAGCTTCTCTGATATATCCCTTCTTAAGATAAGCATAAACCAAATTTCCATAAGCTTGAGCATAATCTTTTTTATGTGCTATTGCCTTTTCAAACCAATAGATAGCATCATCGTATTTACCAATCATATAGTAACTTGCCCCTAAATTATTCATAGCTTCAACCAACTTAGGATTAAGTTCTAAAAGTTTTTTAAAAATTTCTACTGCCTTTTGATAATCTTTGTTATTATAAGCTTCCAATCCTTTTTGAATATAAATCTTATCATCAAATCCTATTTCTGGAATTTTATCTCCTCTTCCAGTCTCCATATATATCCTTTTTAAAAGCCTCATCGCATTTTCATATAAAGGATCAATTTCTAAAGCTTTTAATAAGAGTTTTTCAGCCTCATCGTAATTCTTCAGCTTATAAAAGACTAATCCAAGATTATACATTAGATCAAGTTTTTTAGGATTTTTCTCCAATAGAGCTTTGTATATTCTACCTGCCTTTTCATATTCTCCCTCCTTAAAGTATACTTGAGCCATATAATTCCCTGCTTCCATGTGGTAAGAATCAATTTCTAAAATTCTTTTAGCAATTTCTACAGCTTTTTTATCATCTTTTAAATCGGCTATATACATTCTCAATAAGTTTTCTAATGGGGGGACGGAATATTTATCAAAGGATAATGCTTTTTTAAAATATTCCTCTGCCTTAAACAACAACTCTTTGTCCTTTTGATCTAAATAATGATATGATTGAGCATAAAAAGCCCCAATAAGATTATAAGTTAAAGATCTATAATAAGCATTCTTAAGAAGCCCATTTGTATGAGCTATACCCCTATCAAAAGCCCACAATTTTGTATTCTCGTCTGGAGCTCCTCCTATTACCCCTAAATATGACTTAATTATAGCTTCATGAAAAGCAGTTTCTTGGGGTCTAAGTTTAATAGCTTCTTCTAATATAGACACAGCTTTTCCTACCTCTCCCGTTGTTAAATAATCTAGTCCATATCTATAATAAATCTCAGCCTTAAAAAATCTGAGAGAAAACCAAATGCTAAAAAAACTCACAAAAGTAACGAAAATTAGTAGAAAGAATCTAAATTCAGAAATAAGCTTAGTAAAGTTCACTTTCCACGTGTTTTCAGAATGCTCTAACTTAAAAAACACAAAAATCAAAGACATTAAAGACCAAAAGTATAAATATGTCGCAGATAACCCAAATAACACTAAACTTTGAATACAAAAAGAAATCCAACCTGTTAGAGTTCCAATAAAAAGAATTTTGTTTTCAGAACCTAAATACTTGTAATTCTTTAAGCTATAAAAGAAAACACTCAAGAGAAGAAAAACAAAAGTAATTAATCCTAAAAAACCCTGAGGAAAGAGAACGTCTAAAAACTCGTTATGTTGTCTATCAGGATAACCTTTTCCTTTATCATATCTTGCTAAATCTAAGGATTTATAAGGAGTAAAATTAAAGGAAAAAGTTTCCGGACCTAAACCGTATATAATTCGGGAAGAACTTAGTATTTTATCTCTAAATAAACCTATACTATCTCGCCACGTTAGTACACGAGGATTTGTTTGAGTTACTCCTAAACTAGCTCCTATACTTTCAAATCGTTCTTTTATGGAAAAAACTCCTACATCTTGTTTCTTAAGATAGAGTTCTTG
>CALHTV010000170.1 GCA_938039765.1 uncultured Dictyoglomus sp.
TACTAATAGGCGAAAAACAAATTCCAGGAATTATCGGCTCAAAACCTATACACCTCATAAGTGGAACTGAAGGAAAACTCTCTTTCGAAAATATAAAAGTTGATATCGGTTATACAAAGAGACAAGAGGTAGAAGCAAAAGTAAAAATAGGAGACTTTGTAAGTTTTGCTCCTAATGCTCTACTCCATGAAGAATGGTTTTCAGGAAAGGCCTTAGACAATAGAGGAGGATGTTCTCTTCTTATGGACCTCATTTTCAGTGATATAGAGCCCTATTATGATACTTACTTTGCTTTTGTGGTACAGGAAGAAACAGGACTAAGAGGTTCAGGTCCAGCAGCTTTTAAGATAAATCCTGACTATGCTATCGTTGTGGAAACTACTACCTCTGGAGATAATCCTGAATTTCCTCAAGCTCGAAGATCTTCAGAACTGGGAAAAGGTCCTGTTATAACCCCAGCCCATAGAGGTTATGTAAATGATGAAAAGCTCTTTAGGTTCGCAATTAAAATTGCAGAAGAAAATAATATACCTTATCAAATAAAAAGAAGGACAGTAGGAGGAACAGATGCAATAAGAATAGCTACGACCACAGGTACACCATCCTTGGTTATAGCTATACCCTCTAGGTATATTCATTCTCCTATGAATGTCATTAATCTTAAAGACTATGAACATACCTTTAAACTTCTCTCAATAATCCTTACAAGGGAGGTTGAATAATGAAAAATCTAATTAAGAAATTAACTGAAACTTATTCTCCAAGTGGGAGAGAGGAAAAGCTTAGAGATACAATTCTAGAAGAATTGAAAGGATTTATAGATGGCTATGAAGTAGACAAGATAGGAAATCTTATTGTCTGGAAAAAAGGAAAAAAAGAGGGAAAAATTCTTCTTGATGCCCACATGGATGAGATTGGAATTTTAGCTACTTATATAGATGAAAAAGGGTTTATTAGAATTGAACCAATAGGAGGAATTTCTCCTTATAATCTTTTAGGAACAAGTATTTCTTTTCCCAGTATTGAAGGTTTTGTGGGGGTAGAAGGAGAAACAACTGAAGAATATGCTAAAAATATAAAAAATCTTGACTTCGACAAAATATTTGTTGATATCGGAGCTAAAAGCAAAGAGGAAGCAGAAAAACTAGTTCCACCTGGTACCTTTGGAGTTTACTCTGCATCCTTCAAGGATTTAGGAAATCGCATAGTTTCTAAAGCTATGGATGATAGAGTTGGATGTGCAATAATAATCGAGGTTTTTAAAAGAGCAAATCCAATATACGATCTTTACGGGACTTTTTCAATTCAAGAAGAAGTGGGTCTGGTGGGAGCAAGTGTAGTTGCTTTTAACATAAAACCTAATATAGCTATTGCTATAGATGTTACCGCTCATTCTGATACTCCCAAAGGCCCTAAGAGAATGTCCTTAGAATTAGGCAAAGGTCCAGCAATCAAGATAAAAGACAGCGCTTCAATCAGTGATAGAAGAATTGTAGAGAAATTAAGAGCTATCGCGGAAAACAACAATATTCCTTACCAAATTGAGGTCCTATTAAGAGGAGGAACTGATGCAGCAGTACTTCAAAGAACTGCAGAAGGTATAGTAGCAGGTACTTTATCTATTCCCACAAGATATGTACATACTCCCCATGAAATGGTGGATATCAATGATGTAGAAAATGCTGTAAAGCTATTGAAAATATTAGTAGAAAATGAAAACTCCCTTTTATGAGGGGACGTTACGTCCCCTCAATAATCTTAACAAAATCTAAAAGTGATAATAAAATATAAACATGGGTGTGGGTGAAAAAATAAAAGAGCTTAGAAAAAAGAATAACTTAAAATTAGAAGAGCTTGCTGAAAAGACTGGCTTATCAATATCCTATATATCTCTTATAGAAAGGGGTCTTAAAAATCCATCCCTAAAAGCCTTAGAAAGAATTGCAAAAGCCTTTAATTTACCTCCCTCATACTTTCTCTCAGAAAATGAAGACGAAACTATCGAAACCTTCTTAAGAACGAAGACTAACTTAGATGAAGACGAAAGAAAGATGATTATTCAATTAATAAAATCTTTAGAGAAAAAGAAAAGTGTACGAAAATCTGATTAGAGATATCTTATCTTTTCTCTATATTAAAAAACCACCTATAAAACCAGACATTATTGCTTATGGTTTAGGGCTTGAGCTTCGCCTTTTAAATCTTTCTTCCCAAATATCTGGAATTCTATACAAGAGAAATAACAAACATGTGATAATAATAAATAAAAATGAGGCTATAACAAGGCAAAGATTTACTCTTGCTCATGAGATTGGTCATTTTTTGCTTCATACTCCAAAAGAAGTTATATATTCGGATTACCCTAAATTTCAAAATCTACAAATAGAAAGAGAAGCAAATATATTTGCAGCTTCCTTATTAATACCTGATTTTATTCTTGAAGAATATTTAAACTATTCTGTAGAAAAAATTTCCCAAATCTTTTTTGTATCTAAAAAAGTTGCAGAAATAAGGTTAAAAAATCTTAATACTTTTTAAATTTATTTTAAAATACCTCTTGACAAGTAATAACTGCTATTTTTAAAATACTATTAGTCACAATTAACACGTGTAATTTTTAAATTTTAAAATTAACACGTGTTTAAGGGGAGGTGAAATGGGAAAAAGAAAACCCCCAAGAATAAAAGATTATTAAAAACAACAATTAAAGGAGGTAATCAGAAATGAAAAAAGCTTTGTTTCTTTTAAGCTTAGTTTTTCTCTTAATTTTTTCCCTTGCTTATGCTCAAGAAGTAACTTTATATGGATACAGTAAATAGGAGTACATAGTGAGTTTCTAAAAGATAATAACGGCAATTATACAAACACTCTTGGACCTGTCACCTTAGATTACTGGAATACCTACTTTAAGGTAAAAGCTGAACCTTCCAGTTGGCTTGAAAGTTATTTTGAACTAAAACTCTATCGTAATTTCTCAGATCTTTCTGGTCCAGGAATTATTGAGGTACAAAAAGCTCATCTAACATCTAAAACCCCTCTTTTAAACCTAAGGGTATATTATAAAGAAGACGCAACACCTTTTGATGATCCTTTACTTCTGAATAAACCTGGGGACTTTCCTGGATCATCTTGGATATGGGGAAATGGAATTGAAATATCTGGAAAAGTTTTTGATGTAAACTTCTTAGCAGGAATCAATTCCTCAGACCAAATCTCCTATCTTAGATTAAAGAAAGTAATTTCACCTTTTGTTCTCGGATTTACTGCAATGGGAAGCAATTGGGGCCAAGCAAATACAGGAAAAAGTTTATTTGGAGTAGATGCTGTTGGAAAGTTAGGTCCTGTTGATTTAAAAGCTGAGGGGATTTATGGCAAATGCATATGGGGACCAAATCCAGAAGATTCAGAAGGGGGAATGGTTCTTTACGCTGACCTTTCCTCTCAATTAACACCCGTAATCAAGTTATATGGAACAGCTAAGAAGGTAGACTTAGGGTATATGCGTCAATTTAATTGGTTCAAGACAGATCAAACCCAACTTATTCCTGGAGTTTCGGGTTCTGCAGGTACATATTTAAAGGTAGGCGGAGTTATAACCCCAGTATCTAACCTTTCTATAGAGCCAATTCTTGAATTAATAAATAGAGAGGATATCATTGGCACTGAAAAAACCACAAATGTAACAGGAATTATAACCTACAACCTATCTAAGAATGTAACTTTAAAAGGAACTATTAGAAACTCAACAGTAAATGGTACAAGCTCAACAGATGCAAAAGTAGAGGCAACCCTTACTCCAATAGATAAACTTACAATTTATGGAAAAATATATCAACCATTTAACGGTGGAAAAACTGAACTCTATGCTAACTTATCTTGCACATATATAAATAATCTAAATCTTTATACAGCTATTTACTATGGAAATGGTTCATATTTATACCTAAATACTTTATATAATCTATACAAAAATCTCAATTTGAGAGGTATCTATCAATTACTAAACGATGGAAGCACTACTCATTCTACTTATTATCTAGCTTTAGAACTTAACAATGCATCCCTTTATTTCAGAAAAGCTCCTGACGCAGAAGGAACAAGCACCGACTTTGTAAAACAAATTGGTGCTAAGATTTCCTTTGACTTCTAAAACTAAAAACAAAAGGGGAGAGGGTTTTTCTCTCTCCCCTACCTATTAAGGAGGTGTCCTCTATGCGAAAATTTCTAATTTTAGTACTTCTACTCTTTACAATTGTTTGGGCTGAGTCTATAAAGTACCCCTTGGTTTTTAATGATCCAGTGAATGATGATAAAGGGCCTGGTACCTACGTGTATCCTACAGATCCAGTTTTTAAACCTGGCTGCTTTGACATGACAAAAGTAGTGATAGATGCAGATAATGAGAATGTATATTTCAAAATATCTTTCAGAACTCCTATTGACAACCCATGGGAAAGCCCCCTTGGATTCTCAGTTCAAACCATTCACATATATATAGACAAAGATCATAAACCAAATTCTGGATTTAGAGATTTTATCCCTGGAGTGAGAGCCCAAACTACTCCAGAAAGTACATGGGATGTAGCAATCCTTGTAGAAGGATGGCCCACAGAATTAAAAAGTTCTGTAAAAAATGCAGTACCTGAAATGTACAAATATTGTATTTTCCCAGCTAAAGGAGTAAGTGTTGACGGTAACACTATCACTATTCCTGTCCCCAACAAGACTTTAGGAGGAGACTTTCAGAAAGAATGGGGATTTCAAGTATTTATATTAGGACAAGAGGGATTTCCAACTCAAGATCCAGTATCTTGTAGAATAAGAGAAGTTCTTTCTATCCCTCAACAATGGAGATTTGGTGGTGGAGACGATTTCTA
>CALHTV010000171.1 GCA_938039765.1 uncultured Dictyoglomus sp.
GAGGATATTCTGTTTAATATTCTATAACCCTTTGGTGTAATCATAATTCCTAAATCTATCTCTTCTTTCTTATAACCTAAGATCTCTCCTGCTACAGAGGAGAATTCTTGGAAATTCCCTTTAAAGTTCAGTAGTAACTCACTAAGTAACTCTTCAGAGTCTTTTTCTTTTCGAGAATAATCTCTTATAACAAGCAAAGTTTCTTCTTTTACTCCAGTAAGTAAAGCCTCAAGCTGAATTTCGATTAACCTACCCTCAGTACCCAATTCTACAAGATAATTCTCTACCTCTTTACCAATGGTAAATAACATGCATGCTCTATGTAAAAAGAGCAAAACTTCATATATATTAACCTGATTTTCTAATTCTAAAGAATTTAGACGATGAAGTATATCATCGTATATATTTCTATATCTCTCCATTGTCTGTAAAGCTTGAGAGGCTTTAGTTAATATCTCCTCCACATCTCTCAAAACATATTTCCAATCATTTTGAAATAAGGTGATAGTATCCTTCCTTTGAGATACACTTATTACTAAACAACCTATTTGCCTCGCAACTCGTTCTGCAGTAGCATGTCTTGCTCCAGTTTCAGAGGAATAAATATTAGGATCAGGAAGCAATATAACATTAGCATATAAGATTTTCTTACAATCCTTGGATAAAAGAATTGCTCCATCCATCTTAGATAGCTCATATAGCCTATTGGGTGAAAACTCTATATCCAAGGGAAAACCGCCATTCATAATAGGCTTAAGTTTTTCTATCTCTCCAATCACTATTAAAGCTCCAGTTTTGGCCCTTACTATTTGCTCTAAACTTTCTCGTAAGGGAGTTCCTGGAGCAACAAATTTCAAAGCTTGTAAAGCGAATTTTTTTAGCTCTGCCATCTTTCCCCCCACACTCTGACAATTCCCTCATTTATATTGGATATAAAACCAATCTCCATATTATAATTCATTTCTTTAACTCTATTATCTCTAGGAACTAATGCTTTTATAAAGCCAAATTTATAAGCTTCTTTAAGCCTTTTTTCTAATTGAGAAACAGTTCTTATCTCCCCCCCAAGACCTAATTCACCAATTGCTATTGTATCATGAGGAAAAGGTTTATCAATTAAAGCAGATATAAGGACAAAACTCAGCCCTAAATCTATCGCTGGTTCATTAATTCTTATCCCCCCTACCACATTTACAAAGACATCTTTATCAGAGAAATTCAAATAAAGTTTTTTCTCCAAAATTGCAAGAACTAAAATCAATTTATTTAAATCAATTCCTAATGTCACCCTACGAGGATAGGAGGTATTAGTTTTACTGACAAGAGCCTGTATTTCTACAAGCAAAGGTTTTGTACCCTCTATTATAGGGACTACTATAGAGCCAGACACATTTATATTTCTGTTTTCGAGAACCTTAGCAGAAATATCCTCTACTTCGCAAAGGCCGTCTTCTTTCATTTCATAGAGAATAAAGTCATTAGTTGGTCCAAACCTATTTTTAATAACTCTTAAAACTCTTAGATCATGATATCTTTCTCCTTCTAAATATAAAACCACATCTACTAAATGTTCTAAAAGCTTTGGTCCCGCTATATCTCCCTCTTTAGTCACATGTCCTACTAATATTACCGCCACATTTTTCTTTTTTGCAAAATTAACTAATTTAGAAGTGCACTCTCTTACCTGAACCACATTGCCTGGTAAGGTAGGATATTCTGATGAATAAATGGTTTGTATGGAATCAACAATTATTACGGAATAATCAGAGTTTTCCAATAAGGGCAAAATAGTCTCTAAATCTCTTTCAGCAATAAAATCTATCTCTAATTTATCTTTAGAATACAACCTTCTGACTCTTATTCCAACTTGAGATAAAGATTCTTCAGCAGAGATATATAGAACTTTGACATTTCTTTCTTGTAAAGAGAGAGCCAATTGGAGAAGAAGCGTAGATTTTCCAATTCCAGGTTCTCCTGCCAGAAGAATTACCGCTCCCTCTACAATTCCTCCTCCGATAACATAATCTAAACCTTTTAAACCTGTTTGTAATCTCCTAGGTTCTTTTTCAAAAACTTGGTCTAATTTATAAACTTTTAAATTCTTAGAACCTACTTTATTTACTTCCTTACTTCCCTCGACTACTTCTATAAAGGAATTCCAACTTTGACAGTTAGGACATCTGCCAAACCATCTTACACTTTCATATCCACATACCTGACATATAAATTTGCTCTTTATCTTAGTCATTTAAAATAATTTTATGAGGGTTCTTTAGCAAAAGTAAGCTTTTTAAAGACTATATTGTTTCTCTCCTTATCTAACTCGGCTCTTATAACATCTCCCTCTTTAAAGTCTCCTTGAAGTATAAACTCAGCTAGTGGATCTTCTATGTAGTATTGTATTGTTCTCTTTAATGGTCTTGCCCCATATTGAGGATCATATCCTTTTTCTAACAAGAATTCTTTAACTTCTTCACTTACCTCAAGTCCTAATTTCTTTTCTCTAACCCTTTCTTGAACAGGTTTCAATAACAGCTCTAAAATCTTCTTCAAATCCTCTTTTGTTAAAGGTCTAAAGAAAACTATTTCATCTAACCTATTTAAAAACTCAGGTCTAAAGTACTTTTTCATTTCACTCAAAATCAAATCTTTAATCTTCTCAAAAGATTTCTCTCTGTCTTCCTTTGAGGCAAAACCTATTGTCGACTCTTGCTTAAAGTATTCAGCACCAAAATTAGAAGTCATTATCAAAATAGTATTTCTGAAATTAACCCTTCTTCCATGACCATCAGTAAGTTGTCCCTCATCCATTATCTGCAAAAGTATATTAAATACATCACTATGAGCCTTCTCAATTTCATCGAATAATATTACAGAATATGGTCTTCTGTGAACCTTTTCAGTAAGCTGACCTCCTTCCTCATATCCCACATATCCTGGAGGTGCCCCTATTAATCTTGAAACTGTATGTTTTTCCATATATTCAGACATATCTAATCTAATAAGAGCATTCTCGTTACCAAATAAATACTCAGCTAATGCCCTAGCAAGCTCAGTTTTACCAACACCAGTAGGACCTAAAAACATAAATGCACCTATAGGTCTTCTAGGATCTTTCAATCCAGACCTAGATCTTCTTATAGCTCTTGATACAACCCTAACAGCTTCATCTTGAGAAACTATTCTTTTATGCAATTCTTCTTCCATTCTAAGAAGTCTTTCTCTCTCTTCCATTAGTAATTGAGCTACAGGTATACCTGTCCATGTAGCTACAACTTGGGCTACATCTTCTGGCGTTACTACCCCCACATTAGTAGAGGATGTGGTTTCCATAAAACTTCTTAAGTACTCTTCAATTTTTCTTTCTTCATCTCTTAACTGAGCAGCCCTCTCAAAAGCTTGATTTCTTATTGCGATTTCTTTTTGCTCTCTTATCCTTGCAAGTTCAAGCTCTAAATTGCTATGAGGAGTAGTCCTTTGTCTCTTTAGTCTTACTCTTGCTGCTGCTTCATCTATCACATCAATTGCTTTATCAGGCAAGAACCTGTCAGTAATATATCTAACTGACAACTTAACTGCCTCTTCTATAGCTTCATCAGTAATTTTTACTCTATGGTAAGACTCATATTTATCTCTAAGTCCTTTAAGAATCTGTATAGTCTCTTCAGGAGTTGGCTCATTGACTATTACAGGCTGGAACCTTCTTTCTAAAGCTCCATCTTTCTCAATATATTTTCTATATTCTGTAGGAGTTGTCGCTCCTATAAGTTGAATTTCACCTTTTGCTAAAGAAGGCTTCAAAATATTCGCAGCATCAACAGCGCCTTCTGCAGCACCTGCTCCAACCAAAGTATGTATCTCGTCTATGAATAATACTACATCTTTGGCCATCTTAACTTCTTCTATAATCCTCTGCATTCTCTCCTCAAATTCACCTCTATATTTTGTTCCTGCTACAATACTTCCCATATCTATTGCAATTATTCTCTTATTTAATAAAGTTTCAGGAACATCACCTTCAACTATCTTCTGTGCTAATCCTTCTACTATTGCTGTCTTACCTACGCCAGGTTCCCCTACCAAAACTGGATTGTTTTTTGTTCTTCTGCTCAATATCTGAATAATTCTTTCTAACTCTTTTTCTCTTCCAATAATAGGATCTAGTTTTCCTTGTCTAGCAAGCTGAGTCAAGTCTCTTCCAAACTCATCTAAGGTGGCTGTAATAGCACGTTTTTTCTTGTTCGCACTATTAGAGCTTATCTGTCTTCCTCTAATCTTCGTAGGATCAATAGGTTCTCCAAGAAGTTTTAATATTTCGATTGTAACATCTTCTAATCTAACTCCCATTCCTTCTAAAACATGAGCTGCCACTCCTTCGCCTTCTTTTAGCAAACCAAGAAGTAAATGCTCTGTCCCAATATAATTGTGATTTAGTTCTTGTGCAGACTCAGAAGCATACTCTAAGACTTTCTTAGCTCTCGAAGTAAAGGGAAGGGCTCCGTAGGAGGTACCATCTCCACGTCCTATTAACCTCTCTATCTCATTCCTGAGGTGATTCAAGTCAAGACCTAAATTAATCAAGACTTGGGCTGCAATTCCTCCTTCCTCACGAATCAACCCCAGGAGAATATGCTCTGTCCCCACAGTTGAGTAATTCAATCTACGTGCCTCCTCCTGTGCTAAGAGTAGTACCCTATATGCTCTCTGCGTTAACTTATCCATCATCTCTTATGCACCTCCTTATATAACACCTCCCTGAGTTATTTTATAATTTTTAAAGATCATATGCAATAAATCTGCTCTCACTCCATCCCTCTCATCAGAGCTCAATTGTCTTCCATATCTCACTTGCAAATGTCCCGGCAATGTAATCACCATTAAAAGATCTAAGACCTTAATAGGAATATCTAACATCTTTAAATAAACTCCAAATCTTATATCAGATAGTAAATTAATAGTCTCAAGACTATTTATATATCTTGCATTACTTAATATTCCATAAGCTCTTCCAATTATATCCTCTGCAAGTCTTTTTTGCTCATTAAAAAAATACTTTCTTGCCTCTCTTTCCTCCTCAACTATTTTCTTAGCCACTGAATTCATTTTTTCTATCATATCTTCCTCTTTATATCCTAGAGAAAATTTACTTGCTATCTGATAAAACCCGGCAACAGGTTTACTCTTTTCCCCATATAAACCTCGAACTAAGAGCTTTAATGATCGAATTTTTCTCAAAAATCCACGAAGTCGACCAGAGTAAGTCAATCCAGGAAGATGTACTAGAAAGGATATTCTCAGCCCACAACCAAGGTTAGTAATACAAGATGTTAAATATCCTAACTTATTGTCAAAAGCAAATTTAAAATATTCAGTAAAAATCTCCTCCAATGAAAGTAATTTTTCCCAACTTTCTTTCAAATTCAAACCACTACTTAATATTTGAAACCTAAAATGATCCTCTTCATTTATCATTACGCTTAGTTTACCACTTTTATCTACTAAAAGTCCAGCTCCAACAATACTATTTAACTGATCTTCGCTTATGAGATGTTTTTCTATAAGAGCTTCTTGAACTATTTCTGGCAATTTTTCAAGTTTTAATAATTCATATTTGTTAAGAGAACTTTCATTTTTATATACCCATTCTAATTTGTTTAGGAATCTCTTTCTTTGCGAATTTGAAGCTTGAATAGGGAAGACAAAGTCTTCTACATTTCTTGCTATCCTTATTCTTGTACTTACTATCACATCTCTATATTCGTTTTCTTCACCAAACCACTTAAGATATTTATAATAAAATTCTCTCATTCACCCCTCTTCTCAATATTCTTTAAAAAATCTCTTAATTTTGCAGCCTTTTCATAATCTTCTTCCTCTATAGCTTTTGAAATTTGCACTTTATACCTTAATATTCTATCAGATTTAACAGAATCTTTCTGAGGCACTCTACCTTTATGGACTCTATTACCATGATATTGAATTATTATTTTTTCCAAATCTTCTCCAAAAAACTCATAACAATGATGGCATCCTACCATTCCTGTCTCCTCTATATCTTTCCATTCTCTACCACATTTAGGACATTTTTTAACCTCTTCCTTGACCATAAATTCAACTTGAAATATATCTTTAATCATCTGGTGTAAACACTCTTCACAAAGAGCATACTTTTTTTTACCTTTCTCGTCAGCTATTTCTAATATATAAAATGCTTTATTTTTACCACAAAAATCACACCACATTCCTAAAAACCA
>CALHTV010000172.1 GCA_938039765.1 uncultured Dictyoglomus sp.
GATGGGCTCAAATAAACGGTAACACTTTATTAGATTGGAACGATAGAATAAAGTTAGATGTTTGGTATGTAATGAATTGGAATATAATTTTAGATTTTTATATAATGTTCAAAACTATCAATACTTTGCTATTTGGAGAACGTATAAATAAAAAAGCCTTAGAGGAGGCAATAGAATATGAGAATAGTGTTAGTGGGAACTGTTAGAAGCACTCAAGTGGCATTAGAAGTTATGAGTCAAAGGTCTTATAATCCTTCTTTACTAATAACCCTTCCTCTTTCAAAAGCTTATAGACATTCTGATTTTGTAGATTTAAGACCCTTGGCTTTAAAATATAATGTTCCTTTATTAGAGACTACTAATATAAATGATGTGGAAGTAATGAAGCATTTGAAAGAGTTAAAACCTGAGTACATTTTTGTGATAGGATGGTCACAAATACTAAGTAAAGAATTACTTACTATCCCATCTAAAGGATGTATCGGATATCACCCAGCTCCATTACCAAGAAATCGTGGAAGGGCAGTTATCCCATGGACCATTCTTTTAGAAGAAAAAGAAACAGGGTCTACTCTTTTTTGGTTAGACGAAGGTGTTGACTCTGGAGATATATTAATTCAGAAAGTTTTTCCTGTAACTCCTTTTGAAACTGCAACAACTCTATACGAAAAACATCTAAAAGCTTTAGAAGAGTTACTATTAGAAGCTTTATATTTATTTGAAAGCAATAAAGCTCCAAGAATACCACAAGATCATACTAAAGCAACATACTGTGCTAAAAGAACTCCTGAAGATGGATTCATAAATTGGGAATTACCTGCTAAAAAAATAGAGACTCTAATTAGAGCTGTTACAAGACCATATCCAGGAGCTTTTACTTTTTATAAGAGCAAAAAAATCATCATATGGGAAGCAGAATATATGGAAAATAATACATATTATGGTCTACCAGGTCAAATTCAAAAAATCTCGAGTGATGGAATAATTGTTACCTGTGGTGATGAAGGTACTCTTTTATTAAAAGAGATGGAAATAGAAGGCGAGAATAAACTAAATTTGATGGATTTTTTTAAAGTTCATGAAAAGTTCGGAATAAATATACTAGAATTATATAGAAGATACTTAGCACTAGAGGTAAAAGATGTTGGGAGATAAAATATTAGTTATTGCTCCTCATCCTGATGATGAGATTTTAGGTGTTGGAGGAACAATAGCTAAATTTGCCTTTGAAGGTAAAGATATATACGTGTTAATTTGTACAAAAGGTTACCCTCCTGATTTTGATATGGAATTAGTAGAGGTAGGAAGAGAAGAAGCCAAGAAAGCTCATCAATTTTTAGGTGTTAAAGAAACTATATTTTTAGATTTTCCAGCAGCAAACCTAGATAAGGTTTCACATAAGGAGATAAATAATAAGTTAGTTGAGATTTTAGAGTATATAAAACCTAACATGGTCTTTATACCTTTTGGAGGAGATCTTCATATAGACCATCAAAAAATTTTTCATTCTTCTTTAGTAGCTTTAAGACCTATAAATTCATTTAAAGTTGAAAAAATATATATTTATGAAACCTTATCAGAAACTAATTGGAATGCTCCTTATTTGATATCTAATTTTATTCCTAACGTGTATGTTGATATATCGGAATATCTTGACAAAAAAGAGGAGGCAATGAAAATTTATAAATCCCAACTTAAAGAATTTCCTCATGAGAGGTCTTTAGAGAGTATAAAGGCCTTAGCTATGTTAAGAGGTAGTACAATAGGAGTTAAAGCTGCAGAAGCCTTTATTTTGATTAGAGAAGTTATTTATTAATAAAGTTTAGAAGGATATGCTACAATGCCTGAGTTTATGGGATATAAATGAATATCTATGTAGGTGATAAATCAAAAAAGATTATAGTTATTGGGGGAGGGGGACATTCAAAAGTTGTTATCTCTACTTTATTAGAATTGGGATACAGAGTTATTGGTGTTCTTGATGATGATATTAATAAAAAAGATTCCAAAATATTAAATTTTCCTATTTTAGGTCCTATAGAACTCTTAAAGTCAGGGAATTTCGAGCATGGAATTATTGCTATAGGGGATAATAAAGTTCGAAAAGAAATTGCAGATAAATTTAAAGATTGTTGTAAATGGATTTCTGTAGTTCATCCTTTCTCTTTTGTACACCAGAGCGTAGAAATAGGCGAAGGAACTGTTGTGTTTGCTGGCTCAGTTATTCAAACAGACGTAATAATTGGAAATCATGTGATAATAAATACAGGTGTAACTATAGATCATGATTGTAAAATAGGGAATTTTGCTCATTTAGCTCCTGGAGTAAATTTGGCTGGTGGGGTTTTAGTGGAAGAAGGAAGCTTTTTAGGTATCAATAGTTCAGTTATTCCTTACAAGCGCATAGGTAAGTGGGCTACTGTTGGTGCAGGTGGAGTTGTAATTCAAGATGTTCCTGAGTTTACTACTGTAGTCGGAGTACCTGCAAAGCCTATTAGATAGTTAATACTATATGCTATAATCTACCTGTGAGTTTTTAATGATACTGGGGAGATTTATATTGTTT
>CALHTV010000173.1 GCA_938039765.1 uncultured Dictyoglomus sp.
CGAAAGTTTTAGAGAAAGCTGGGGCAGGTAAAATTATTGTAAAGTATTGGTAAAAATGAGCAAACTCTAAAGGGGGAGGAAAATCTAAGTTTCCTCCCTCTTTTTATAGGGAGGTAAAATATATGAGACTTAGGTTTTTAATTATTTTTATCATACTAATCTCTTTGATAGTTATATCTGGTTGTTCTTCTTTTACTCCGAAAACTACTTGGAGAAAAGTATATGGATATTCTAAGAATGAATTAGCAAACAGTATGATAAGAACAAAGGATGGAAATTATATTTTAGCTGGAATGAGTAATTCTAAAAATCCATATGGGGAGGATGATTTTTATCTATTAAAGATTGACGAATGGGGAAATATATTGGGAGAGATCTTTCATTTTGGAGAAAGAGATGACACTGCTAATTGTGTGATAGAAACATCTGATGATGGACTATTAGTCCTTGGAGAAAGTTACTCTTATGCTACAGGAATTTCAAAAGATCTATATGTAATTAAATACGACAAAAATGGAAATATAGATTGGAATAAGAATTTTGGTGGAATGGACATGGATGGAGGAAGATGTGCTTTAGAGGATTCAGATGGCAATTATATTTTAGTAGGATGGACAAGATCCTTTGGGGCTGGAAACTCTGATTTTTATATATTGAAGCTTTCTCCAAAGGGAGAATTGATATGGAATAAAACCTGGGGAGGAAATAATTTTGATGAGGCAAATTGTATCCTTGAAACAGAAGATGGATATTTGATTGTAGGATATACTTTGTCTTATGGATCTGGAGGAAAAGATGTGGCTTTAATTAAAATAGATAAAAATGGGAACATCCTTTGGTATAAAACCTATGGTGGAACAAAGGATGATTCTGGTTCTTCTATAGTAAAAACTTCTGATGGAAATTATCTTATTGTAGGATTAACTTTTTCCTATGGAATTAAAGGAGATGTTTATGTTTTAAAAATAGATTCTTATGGTAATGTTATTTGGGAGAAGAATTTTGGAGGGCAAGAATCAGACGAAGGAAATGATGTAGTTGAAACCTCCAATGGAGATTTTGTAATAGTTGGAAATACTAGATCTTTTGGTTGTATGGGACTTGGTGTTTATATTCTAAGATTGTCTTCCTCAGGAGATTTGTTATGGCAAAAAGTATATGATGGAGAAGGAGATGACGATGCAAGAACAATTTTAGAAATTAATAATGGTGATCTTTTAATTGGAGGATTTACTAGATCATGGGGAGCTCAAGCTTCTGATGTATTAATCCTTAGATTGGATTCTAAGGGCAATTTGTAGCTTAAGAAGGAGATAAATGATATAGATTATATCTTTTTACTTCATACATGGATAAATGCTCTAAGGGGGATGAGGGGGGAGTTTTTTGCTCTTTACTGAAGATTTACAAAAAAGGAACTTCAGAAAACTTCTAAATCTAAAGGATAAGGATTTATGTATTTTTGAGAGAGTAAATATTCATCTTCAAATCTATAGGCAAAGTTTCTTATAAATTCTAAGAGAACTTTAAGGTATATTCTATCTTCTCTTAATTTATCCAATAAAGTCTGAAAGTGTCTCTTTTCTTTAGGTTTTAAAAAGTCAGAAAAATGGCCATAAATATGCTGAATAACATTTATATGAGCTTTTATACTCTGTCTTTTTGAAAATGTATCTTTAAAAAGCTCTTCATATTTTTCAAAGGTCTTTTCTAATCCTAATTTTTCCCAATTTGCTACTAAGCTTCCCATCTTCTTAAGATTATTGGGAGAATATAACATTATTAAATATTTGTAGTTTTGATGGAATCTAATAAGATCTGTAATCTTTTTAAAATTATTTTTTAAACTTCTAAGATCAGCATAGGCAAAAGCCTTAGTTAGGAAATTTTGCCTTATCCAGTAGTCATTTAATCTGCCTTCATCCTCTATAGGTAAGTAAGGATAAAACTCTTTAGCATAATTGGCAAATAAACCATTTGTTTTTCCTATATATTTTTTGAAGTCCTGGGAATAGAGTTTTGCATCTCCTACGCCACAACTGGGAGACTTAGCTTTTAATATAAAACCATCTATCTCCTTTAAATTAGATAAAAAATTTTTCGAGAAATTTATCATTCTTTCGGTAAAGTCTTCTTGGGAGATTGGTTCTATTATGCGAATCTCATCATTTAATCTTACAAGAATAACTGGAGCTCTTGGGACAGACATACCAATATCCACTTCAGGACAAACAGTTATAAAATCTATATAATTTTCTAATTTATTTACAAACTCATCATTTATTAAACCCCCATTATATCTAACCCTTTCCCTATTTAGGCATCTACTCAAAACTATTATTGGTTTCATATAATCAAAATCTCCCTTGAAAAGTATCTTTATTTTTATTTTAATGATACCACAAATTTCTTTCTTTAACCTTTAGAAATTTGCTCTAATAAGGGAAAGGTTAAAGGGTTTAAAAATAAAAGAAGGGGAGTAAGGAAATTTTCTCCTCCCCTTCTTAAAAGATTAATCTTTACTTTTTCCAGAACTCCACCATCTCTCTTATCTGTTTTGTCTTATAATCTTCATACTTCTTTGCTCCAAGTGCCTCCATACCTTTTAAGAAGTTAGTCCATTCCTTATCAAATTCTGCAGTAGGTGCCATGACAACTTTTGGTATATTTCTTATTACATATTCGAATAATTTATTACCTATAGCCCTTATATCTTCATCAGGTGTGGGATACATCCAGAGATAACCCCAGCTTTTTACTGGATATTCTTCTGCCTTTGGGAATAGATCCTTCCAAATTTCAACTTTATAAGCAGAAAGAACTTGTTTTTCTAAATCAGTATAATTTTTCCTTATATCCTCCTTTCTTGTATCAGGAACCACAGGATTTCCTGTGGAATCTATTACATAATTGGGAAGTCTTGGCCATGGATAGATGTATACTCCAATTCCAGTTTTTCTTCCAAAATAAGGATCTGTTCTTCTTGCCTCCTCTACCTCTGGTAAAAATACTCTTTTTCCATCTACGTAAGTATGATGTACTCCTTCTACTCCCCATTGTCTTAAGATATTTGCATCTTCTGTGCAAAGCCAATCTAAGAATTTAATAGCCCTTACTGGATCTTTACATTTCTTTGTAATAGCTATGCCCCATCCTCCTGTATATCCAGTTCTTACATCAGGTGGAGCTTGTTTTATATTCTCACTTACTGTGACAGGATAATATCCATACATTCTATCGTATTTTCTAGCTCTTCTCAGTGCAGTTATTGGTTCACCTACTGCCCATCCTGCATCTATTAGAGCAAGAACTCTTCCGCTGGCAATCTTTGCTTTATATGTATCTTCCTTTTGTATAAAGGTTTCTTTATCTAAGAGCCCCTGATTCCACATACGATTTAGCCATCTGAAGTATTCCTTTTCGATTGGTCTCTTATAATGGAATGTACATTTTAATGTTTTTGGATCTACGTATAATTCTCCATCATCGGGTGCACCAGTTGCTATAAATGCAGGGTTTGTTACACTTATTACTGTTCTCCAGTCATCGGCACATAAAGTTAATGGGATAGTTGGTAATCCATCAGTTGTTGGATGTTTCTTGTAGTAATTTTTTATTGCATTTTCAAAATCTCTCAAGGTTCTAATCCTTGGATATCCAAGTTCTATAACCACTCGGTGTTGTAGCATAAAACCACCGTTTACATCTAAGACTCTATCATTGTCTGTTCCATAGGCACCTAAGCAATAAATATGAGGATCTTCTTTACTCCATCTTAGTCTCTTTAGATTTTCTCCATATGCCTTCTTAATATTTGGAGCATACTTTTCAATTAAATCATCTAAGGGGATTAATGCTCCTGCATCTTTAAGAAGGGCCAAATCTCCCTTGGCATATACAAGATCAGGATAGTCTCCGCTTGCTGCCATAATTTGAATCTTCTCCCTTACTGCTGCCTGATTGGGTGCATATTCAATATCTAAGGTTACTCCTGTGAGTTCTTTTATTTTTTGGGCTACAGGACTTCTAAATTGATCATCATTGGGATTTACTTCTCCTATATATACCTTAAAAGTTATAGGTTTACTTGCTTCAGGTGTTGGAGTTAAGATTTTATAAGGCTTTCCTTGGGCGTTTGCTATATTTATGCTGATACTCAGACTGAGAATTAAAAAGATAACAAAGAACCAGCTAAAGATTTTTGTAAGTTTTTTCATATTTAATTATCCTCCTTTTAAAGATTTTTATTAAGGAGAGAATTTTAGAAAAAATTTAATATTGGCTTACACCCCCTTTCTTAGCTTTTTACCGCCCCTAAGGTCATACCTTTTATAAAATATTTCTGCAGGAAGGGATATACAAAAACAATGGGTAAAGTAGTTATTATGGTCATTGCCATTCTTAGGGATTGAGGGGTTACCCTCATAGTCTTTGTGGGATCAAGAATACTATAATAATCTATAGTGGAGGAGGCAGCTGCGTTTGCTAATATTTTCTGAAGCTCATACTGTAAAGTAGTTAATGCTTTATTTCCTCCACAGTAGAGATAGGTATCAAACCATGCATTCCAATGTCCCACTGCTATAAAAAGGGCAATAGTTGCTAAAACAGGAAGACAAAGGGGAAATACAACTTTAAAGAA
>CALHTV010000174.1 GCA_938039765.1 uncultured Dictyoglomus sp.
CTGCTAATAAGGAGTTTTTTGAAGCGAGAAGAGATAGGGATAGGAATAAAATGTTTACTTTGATCCAAAATTTAGAAGGAGATCAAAATCTTTTAAAAGCTTCTCAATTATTAACGGTGATTGCAGATTGTTATTTGGAATATGGACATTGGGGGGTTTCAGGAAAAGAAAAAGAAAAGTACTATGAAAAAGCAAGATATTATGCGGAAAAGGCTATTCAACTAGATCCTAATAATGGAAGGGCGTGGTATATTGCAGGTGCAGCTATTGGAAGACTTGCTCAATATAAAGGTATAATTCAAAGTCTCTTTATGCTAGGAGATTTTGATAAATATATTGGAAAAGCCATTGAAATTCTTAATGATCCTCTCTATAAAGGCTTTGCTCTTCTTGCTATGGGGATGAGATACAGAGATGTGCCTTGGCCC
Organism: uncultured Dictyoglomus sp.; assembly: GCA_938039765.1. Lineage (GTDB taxonomy): Bacteria > Dictyoglomota > Dictyoglomia > Dictyoglomales > Dictyoglomaceae > Dictyoglomus. The sequence goes on from CALHTV010000174.1 coordinate 429, forward strand.
TTATATAATTATGAGAAAGCAGAAAGATATATGAAGGAAGCTCTAAAGTACCTTCCTAACTATCCCAATATTTATCTTGAATTAGGTTATTTATATTTAAAAATTAATAAAAAGGACTTAGCAAAGGAGATGTTTTTGAAAGTTATAAACTCTGGTCCCCATCCTTGGCTTGTAAAAACTCATGAGGAATCAGTAGAACTTGCTAAAAAAGAGCTAGAAAAAATAAAATAAAAAAGCGAGGGGATGTCTCCCCCGCTTAAAATATTTTGAAAACTTTCTACCTTAAGTTATATAAAGCTAAAATCTCTTCTTCAGTGAGAGCTCTATCGTATATTCTTAGCTCGTCAAACCTTCCTCTTAAAGCTGGATCCCAATAGTTAACCCCAACTGCAAAAGTTCCACCAGGTTTTAGGCTGAAGATATCAGGCACAAGTCCTTCCTCGGTAGGTTGTCCATTTATTTGGACTTTTGTTATCATTTGCTTGCCATTAACGTATACCTTTGCCTTTCCCTTATCTACTACTATAACCACATGATACCATTTCTCAGTTTGTAGATTTTCGCTAAAGAGTCCATCGTACCATATATTCTTCTCATCGTCTCTTGCCCAAAGTAAAGTTCCTTGAGGCCAACCAAAGGGCACAAGGCTAATCCAGTGGAAAGCACCTTGTGGATCAATGTAAACTCCAAAGAAGGTGGTGGTATGCATGGTAAATCTGTCAATGTAAACCCAGAAGGAAACACTGTAGTCATAGTCTTTAATCAAATCATCGGGTAAGAGTACTCCCCTTTGGCCTGATAATAGGAGGGCTTTCCCTCTTACTCCATCAGTATAATCAATGCTTGCAGCAGGTACAGGAATCCTTACACCAGTAGGTTTTCCCTCTGGAAACTTTCCAGTGGCATCCTTTAGATCTCCGTCAAACGGGAAATATGCTATTAAATCTTTGTTGAGATCAAAAGATGAAGATTGTGAAAATCCTAAAACCCCCCCCTTTATTTTTTAATTCCCCATACTGAAATACCTTTTTTAGATAAGCAGGAAAAAGTTATGGTCTTTTTCATAGTATGGAGATTCCACTGGGACAAAATTACCCCGTTATATTCTTCTCCCTCAAAGGTTAACTTGATAAAGTTTTCTCTCACCTCCCATTTGCCATTGAGTTCTCCTGAAATATTGCCATCTTCTTTTAGAAGAATATTTAATGGAGTCTTTATATCAGCACTTATGTCTTTTCCATGATTTATAAGGAAATATTCCCCAATAATATCTGATTTATTTAAGATTTGAATTTTCTCTCCTCCATAAGGTAAGGGAGCTATAACTGGCCAGCCTTCGGAATTAAAGAACATCTGATGTACTCTCATTGTAAAATATTCTCCTCTGCTAGGAAAACGGGTATGAAAAACTATAAACCATTTATCCAATTCTTTGTCATAAAGAGCAGAATTATGTCCTGGAGAAACATATCCATAGGTTAGGGTACTTCTTGGATTTTCTCTATTTAGATTAAAATTACCAATGAGTTTTACCCCATATGCTCCTACTTTTGTTCTATCTCTTCCGTTGGCCTCAACCATATTTTTTCCTTCAGAATCAAGATATGGTCCATCAGGGTTTTTAGATCGAGCAACCCTAATGTTATATCCTCCTTTAGAGTCTAAGCCTCCAAAACTCAGAAATAGATAATAATAGTCTGTTTGAGGATTATATAAAATAAAGGATCCTTCCATAGGGGCGTGATTTCCTCCTGCGAGTTTTTTTCCATAGCCTTGATTAGGAAGAGGTAAACCTGTTTTGGGATCTAACTGAATAATATAGATTCCCCCAAAATATGATCCGTAAGACATCCATAAATTACCATTTTTGTCATAAAAAACATGAGGATCAATACAATTGGGATGTCTCATGGGATCATATAAAGTTCCATCAGGAGCTAATCCCTCTTCGAACCTAATGCCAGACCTAAGGATTATTTTAAGGTTTTTATATGGACCTTCAACATTATCAGACACAGCTATTCCTATTACAGATCTAAAGGCTCCAAAGGTACTGACACAATAATACATATAAAATTTGTTGTTAAGCTGTATCACACAGGGAGCCCAAATACCAGGAGTAGGAGTTTCCGCATACTCAAAGGCTTCTGAAAGTTCCCTACTTACATTAGGAATAATTTTATTATCATCCTTTAGATCAGAGTTTAACACTTGCCAAACCATAAGATCTTTTGATTTTGCAACTGCAAGATGAGAACCAAATACATAATAGCTATCTCCTGATTTAACTATTGCTGGATCGTGAACAGGTGCCCATACTTGCATAGGCATAGTTTCCTCTGAAAATATAGGAAGGATAAATAAAGGTGCTATCAACAAAACCAAAATTATATAACGTACCATTCATAAAATCCCCCTTTAATTCATTGAATTAAAAATTCACCTTAAGTCTTAAGATCGTTATGGAAAAAGCTTTGAAGTTATAAACAAAAGGATTTTCTACGTTTTTGATCTCTTTTTCTCTTGGAAAGATCTTTATATCATCAAAATAGTTTTCATCAAGAGGATTTTTAGAAGAAAGTTCAATTAGCTTCCCATCGCCGGTTAAGTTCATTTTACCTTTTATCTCAATTTTTACATCTCTATCTTCAGCCCATGGATTTACAACTTTGATTATTATTTCCTTCTTATCGCTATCATAGCTACATACATGGTAAAGAGATTTAAATTTATAACCAATTAAAATTAATTGTTCCTCTGAAAGAGAAGATTTCAACAGGAAGTCTCCTCTGTTTTCACTGAACATTTTTTGAACATAGTAATTTGGAGTTCCAAAAGCTCTTGTATTGTCAAACCATATTAAATCTGGTACCCATTGAGACCAGTTAATACGATTAAACAATGGAGCATAAGATGCCATTATCACCACATCAGAATTTTTTTCTAATCCTGTCATAAATGCAGCTTCCGCAAGAGCACTTTGTAAATTATTCCTTCTCCCTACCGTATGTGCTGCGTATTCTCCCACCATTACTTTGGTTCCTTCTCTTGGATATTTTGAATATCTATCTGAATTTGCTAAAAACCATTCAGGGGTTGTATAAATATGTTCATCAAAGATATCAACGTTCATTTCTCTTGCAAAATTCCAAGCTTGTCTAAAAGCTGAACCTTCATAGCTTGGGGGTCCGCTGAATACAATTTTAATTTCCGGATACCTCTCTTTTATAGTCTTCCAAAATACTTGAAAGCGTTTATGATATTCTTCTCCCCAATTTTCATTTCCTATACCTATATATTTCACATTAAAAGGTTCTGGATGTCCTAAAGAAGCTCTAATACTTCCCCAGTAGGTATTTACTGGACCATTAGCAAATTCAATAAAGTCAAGAACATCTTGAACCCAATCTTTCAGCTGTTCCATAGGACAATACTCTGCACCTCTAACCTGGCAAGACATTCCTGCATTAAAAATTGGAACAGGTTCTGCACCAATATATTCACAAAGCAAAAGGTACTCATAAAAGCCTATTCCATAAGACTGGTGGTATCCCCAAAGATTTCTATTTGTTCTTCTTTCTTCAATTCTTCCAATAGTATCCTTCCATCTATAGGCATTATTGAGGCTGTCTCCTTCCACAAGACATCCTCCAGGGAATCTCATAAAACCAGGTTTTAATGCTTTTAACATTTCTAATAAATCTATCCTCATACTGTTCCAGTTTTTTTCGGGAAAAAGGGAAATCATATCTAAACAAAGATTCCCTATGCCTTTGACATTTATTACTAATTGAGCCTCAGGAACTTCTTCTTCAATAATAAGTTCGGTATTTATCTTCTTCCATTCTTTTGAAAATTTTTGAGTTAATATATACTC
>CALHTV010000175.1 GCA_938039765.1 uncultured Dictyoglomus sp.
CAAAAATATAGAGCTCCCTAGAAGGAAGGTATATATTTACAAGGCAGAGATTATAGATTTTAATGCTCAGAAAAATACAGCTTTAGTTGAGTTTGAAGTTTCATCGGGAACTTATATTAGAAGCTTAATAAGAGATCTCGGAGAAAGGCTTAATATTTATGCTTTAACTTCTTTTTTAGTGAGAACTCGTATTGGCCATCTATCTGTAAATGAGAGTATACCTTTTAGTAAAATTGATCAAAACTGGCAAGATTTTCTTCTTCCTCCTACTAAAATATTAGATTTCCCTATAATAAAAGTTGGAAAAGAACAAGAGAGAAAAATATTAAATGGAAACAGTATTTTTATTACTCCTCTCTCTCAAAATTTAAAAGAATATGTTACAATACTTAATTTGGATGATAAATTCATAGCCATTGGTAAGGTAAGAGAAAATATTGTAAAGCCTGAAAAGGTATTCCTGTAAGATATATGAAAGAGTATATAAAAAAACTAAAACTTAATAACCTAGAGGAAAAGGGGAAATTTGCTATAACCATAGGAATATTTGATGGCCTACATCGAGGACATAATATTTTAATTGATGAACTCATAAATCAATCTCTTGTAAATAATTTGGATTCTGGAATTATAACCTTCGAGAAAGATTTTCCCAAAAATCTGAAGAATATTTCTTCTTTTATTCTAACTTTTGAAGAAAAAAAAGAATTTTTAACTCATAAGGGCCTTGATTTTATGTTTATTTTACCTTTCAATATGGGAGTTAAAAACTTATCTCCAGAAGATTTTATAAATTTAATTCTCGAAATTATTCCAATATCTTGTATTTGTGTTGGAAGTAATTTTACTTTTGGAAAAAACAAGATAGGTAATATAGAGAAATTGATCAACTTTGAAGAAAGATATGGATTTAAAGTAAAGGTTATTCCTCTCGCAGAGGATAATGGTACTGTAATATCAAGTTCATATATAAGAAATTTATTGTTAGAAGGTAAAATAAGCCTGGCTAACAAGTTATTAGGTTATAAGTACTTTATAAAAGGTACTGTAATAAAAGGTGAAAATTTAGGTTCCAAAATTGGGTTTCCAACTCTGAATATATCTTTCGATAAAGAAAAACTTATTCCTAAAAACGGCATTTATAAAGGAAAGGTAAAAATAAGAGATAAAATTTACAATGCAGGTATATATATTGGAACAAGACCAACCTTTAATGGTGATGAAGTTCGTATTGAGGCTCATCTTATTGATTTTTCTGAAAACCTTTATGGAGAGGAGGTAGAGATAACTTTTGAAGAATATTTAAGACCTGATCAAAAGTTCAACTCTACAGATGAATTAATAAAGCAAATTGAAAAAGATATAGAAACAATTTGCAAAATGGTTGAAGAAGAAGAAAAACAAAGCAAAATAATTACTATTGATGGTACTGCGAGTTCTGGAAAAACCACCATTGCCAAACTTATTGCTCAGAAATTTGGATTTGATTACATTGAGAGTGGAGCCTTGTATAGAAGTGTAGGATATCTGGCCAAAGAAATGAACCTATATAATGAAGCTGATATTGTGAGTTATTTGATAAACCATCCTTTGTACTTTAATTGGGATGGTAAAATTTTTAGGGTATACAATTCTGAAAGAGAGCTCACCCAATTAATAAAAAATGAAGAGGTTGGAAAACTTGCTTCTTTCGTAGGTACTTTACCTAAAGTAAGGGAAATATTAACGGATTGGCAAAGAGAAAATCTCAAAAAAATTAAAAAGGGGCTAGTTGTAGAAGGTAGAGATAGTGGCACTTTAGTATTTCCAAGAGCTAATTTAAAATTATTTGTTAATGCAAATTTAAGAATAAGAGCCCAAAGAAGAGCACAAGAATTAGGAGAAAATAATATAGAAAGAATAATTCAGCTTCTAAAGGAAAGAGATAAACAGGATATTACTAGAGAAGTTGCACCATTAAGATTTCCTCTAAACGGGTATTTTATTGATAACTCTTATTCATCCCTTGAAGAGATTTATAATAAGATACTTTCTCTATATGTAAGGTCACTATGAAATTAATCCTTAAATTGAAAGAAACAACCTCTACTATGGATATTGCTCATAACCTAGCTCAAAAAGGTTATCCACATGGGACTACCATTGTTGCTGATATACAAACGAAAGGACGGGGAAGATTAGGAAGAAAGTGGCTTTCTCCCTTAGGAGGTTTGTGGTTTTCTATAATTTTACGTCCCAACCAAATTATTACAGAAAATCTAGGTTTTTTAGGCATAATAATTTCAACCTCAGTATGCTGTGCATTAGAAAAATACTTAAAGACCAAACTTTATTTTAAGTGGCCTAACGACATAGAAATGGAAGGAAAAAAAGTAGCAGGTATATTATTAGAAGGGATTTACGAAAAGGACCTAAAATATATAATTTGTGGTATTGGTATTAATTTAATAATTGATTTAAAGGACTTAATTCATAGTAATCTAAATGCTTCCTCTTTAAAAGAGAAGCTGTTACTCAAGAACAAAGATTTAATTCTTATAGAAATACTTCAGAATATAACTAGGAATTTAGAAGAATTTCCTAAAAATTGGAGTGATATTTTTGCTTACTATAAAAATAAATTCCAGTATATAGGTAAATTTATGTTCAAGAAAAACAGCAAGGAAAAAATTAAAATAATTGATCTTATGGAAGACGGTAGTATTTTTGTTGAAGAACAAGGAGAAATTAGAAAATATAATTGGGGAGGAATAAGCCTTGAAATTGAGGGGATTTCTCATTGATCTAGATGGCTCTATATATAGAGGGAAAGTACCTCTTCCATATAGTAAAGAATTTATAGAATTTCTTCGTGGAAACAACTTTAAATTTATTTTTCTAACAAATAACTCAACTCAGCTTCCGAGAGAATATGTATTAAAACTAAGAAATATGAACATCTTTACTGAAGAAGAGGAAATCTTAACATCTGGCATTGCTACCGCAATATATCTTTCAAATATGAAGAAAGAAGGAAAAGCTTATATAATAGGAGAAGAGGCTTTAAAAAAAGCAATTTTAGATTATGGTTGGACTTTTGAAGAAGAAGAAAAAGTAGATGCTGTGGTAGTTGGATTAGATAGGAGTTTTAATTTCGAAAAATTAAAAAAAGCTAATTATTTAATTAGAGGTGGAGCTAAATTCTTAGCTACAAATGCTGACAAAACCTTCCCTTCTGAAGATCGAATTGATCCAGGAGCTGGATCTTTGGTCGCAGCTATTTCTGCTGCTTCAGGAAAAAGACCCATTGTAATAGGTAAACCATCGTTGTATATGGGAAAAATAGCCTTGTCTAAGTTAGGTCTCAATCCTGAAGAAGTAGGTATTATAGGTGATAGACTTGACACCGATATACTATTTGGACATAGGTTAAAAGCAAAAACTTTTTTACTCCTTACTGGAGTAACCCATAGAAAAGATCTAAAGAAAAGCAAAGTCCAACCAGACTTTGTCTTTGAGAACCTAGAAGAGCTTACTAAGTTTTTAAAAGGGCATTTAAAAAATAAATCATAGAAAAGATGAATATAAAGTCGAGAATTATTATAAGAAAAGTAGAAGACCTCTTTTTTCTATCTTTATAGTTTTTATTAATATAAATCTCCAATAATCTTAAGAAAGAAAACGCTACAACTGAAGTCT
>CALHTV010000176.1 GCA_938039765.1 uncultured Dictyoglomus sp.
CCTTAAAGGCAAAGATTTACTTAATTTAGGATTAAAAGGAAAAATTATAGGAGATCTTTTGAAAGAGTTATTCATAAAACATTTTAATAAAGAGGTAAATACTAAGGAAGACGAATTAGTATTTGTAAAAAATTTTATAAATTCAACTCAGAAATAGGATCAGTTAATATTTTTCCATTAAATTTATAAAAATTTTTTAATCTCTTAGCAGAACCAAACCCAGTAAGGATCTCATAAGGTATAGTATTTGAAAGAATAGCCAACTCTTGAGCATCAATTACCTTGTCCTTATCATACCCCATAATTGTTACTACATCCCTAATTTTAACTTCCTTATCAGTGACATCTATAGTAAACTGATCCATAGATATTCTTCCTAAAACCTTACAATATTCTCCTTTTAACAAAACCCTACCTTTATTTGATAAATCTCTTCTATATCCATCTGCATATCCTATAGGAACAACAGCAATTTTAGTAATTTTATCTGTCATATAAGTATGCCCATATCCTACACCCCAACCTGCTGGTAATTCTTTAACTAAAGTAATTTTAGCTTTCACTCCCATGACAGGTTTAAGTTTCTTATCTCCATAACCATATAAAGATAAACCAGGTCTTACTGCATCATAATGAAATTCAGGAAAATTAAATATACCTCCCGTATTGGAAAAATGAAAAAAAACTCTCTCGTTTCTCAAACTTTTATAAACTTCTTCAAATAATTTTTTCTGAAAAATGTTATAAGGATCCTTTTTATTTTCAGGACAAGAAAGATGCGAAGAAATACCCTCTAAAACTAAGGAGGGATATTTTTTCATAGTTTCTAATACCTTACCAATTTCCGAAGGCAAAAACCCTTCTCTCCCCATACCTGTATCAACACTTATATGGACCCTTATGCTTTTATTCTTAGAATTAGAATATGCTCCAAGCTCCTCTAAAAATTCAAAACTAGATACAACTGGAATCAAATTATACTCAAAAAAATAAGGAATAGCATCCTTCAACTGAGGAGAAAGTATCAGAATTTTTTTATCTACGCCTATCTTCCGAAGAACAATAGCTTCTTCTATTTGAGCTACGGCAAAGGTTTTAATGTTACCAAGTTTTTGCAAAAATAAAGAGATTACTTCCATTCCATGCCCATAAGCATCAGCCTTAACTACAGCAATTATCTCAACCTTTTCCCCAACTTTTTCTTTTATTATTTTTAAGTTATGTAAAAGCGCAGAAAGATCTATTTCCTTCCAGGCTAATTTTTCATTCATTAAGATTCTTTTAACCTCAAAAGTCTAAAGAAATTACTTCTCTCAAGCTCCTCTAACTTAACAGTAATTAGTTTAATAGTCTCTTCTATCTGAGGAATAAGTTTATATTCTAGAGCATTTACTCTTCTTTTTGTCCTCTCAATCTCTTCAGCTAGAGCAATTAGATATCTTTCTTTATTAGCTAAAGCAATTATATCATCTATTAACTTACTCCACATCTCTATAAGTTCTTCTAATAGATATGGAGTCTCCAAATAACTATAGGATGGAATGTGCAACCTAGCAAGAGAAAGTTCTTTAATAGGTATATTCATTTTTTTCTCTATCTTCTGATAGAGAGTAGTTTTCCCCTCATTTATATAAACTAAACTTTCCCATATGGGGCCTGAGAGTCTTATATAAGCAATACCTCCTAGAGAAAGAAATTCTAGAAATTTTTTCTCTGTGAGCTCTCTTAAAGCCTTATAATTCTGTGCTTCTTCCATAAATTTTTGAATTAAACCTTCCAATTTATCTTGCAATAACTTATGCCCTCTCCTCGCTATAATAAGCCTTTTTCTTAATCTCAAAAGTTCCATTCTATTAGGATTAACCTTAAGAGGCATCTTCTTTCCCCCAGAATTCATCAAGATATTCAGGTCTTATTCTCTTTAAGCTTGCTCTAGGTAATTTTTTCAGTAATTTCCAACCTAAATCTAAAGTTTCAAAAATACTTCTATTTTCATATTCTCCTTGCCTTATAAATTTATCCTCAAATTCCTCTGAAAATTCTAAAAAGAGAACATCCTCTTCTGTAAGTGCTGCTTCACCTAAAACTACTGCTAATTCTTTTGCTTCCAATCCCCTAGAATAAGCAGCATAAAGTTGGTTTGATAAGTCTCCATGATCTTTTCTTGTTCTGCCCTCTCCAATTCCACCTCTCATTAATCTTGAAAGGGATTGTAATACATCAATTGGTGGATAGATCCCCCTTCTGTAAAGTTCTCTGCTCAAAAAAATCTGTCCTTCGGTTATATAACCTGTTAAATCTGGTATAGGATGCGTTCTATCATCTTCAGGCATTGTAAGAATAGGAATTAAAGTTATAGATCCCTTTTTTCCTTTTATTCTTCCTGCTCTCTCATACAATGTTGCTAAATCTGTGTAAAGATATCCTGGATATCCTCTTCTTCCCGGAACCTCTTTTCTTGCAGCAGAAACTTCTCGCAAAGCTTCGGCGTAATTTGTCATATCACTCAGTATAACTAAAACATGCATATCCAAATCAAAAGCTAAATATTCCGCAGCCGTGAGAGCAAATCTAGGAGTTGCGATTCTTTCTATAACAGGATCGTTAGCTAAATTAATAAATAATACTGTTCTTTCAAGAGCCCCAGTACTTCTAAAGTTTTCTATAAAAAAGTTAGCTTCTTCAAAAGTAAGTCCCATCGCTCCAAAAACCACAGCAAATTTCTCTTCCTCATTTAAAAGTCTTGCTTGTCTTTCAATTTGAGCAGCCAAAGTAGCATGAGGAAGCCCAGCTCCAGAAAAGATAGGTATTTTCTGGCCACGTACAATAGTATTCATACCATCAATTGCAGAAATTCCTGTCTGTATAAACTCTGAAGGATAAGCTCTAGAATAGGGATTAATTGGACTTCCATTTATGTCCATCCTCTTCTGAGGAATAATTTCAGGACCTCCATCCCTTGGTCTACCTAAACCATCAAAAGTTCTTCCTAGTATAGAAGGAGACAAATTTATCTCTAAAACATGTCCTAAAAATTTAATACGCATTCCTTTCAGAGATAAATCCTGAGTACTAGCAAACATTTGAACTAAAGCAGCTCCTTCTTGAGCCTCTAAAACCTGTCCTTGTCTTATTTCCCCATTAGACAATTTTACTTCAACCACTTCTCCATACTTTACATTTTCTATATTTTCAACCAAAACCAAAGGTCCACTTATTTTCGATACAGAAGTATATTCCTTAGACATATTCCCTTAGTCCCTCCTTTATACCCTCAAGCCTCTTTCTCACCTCTTCTAAAAGATCCTCTAATTCTTTAATCCTATCTTCAGGAACAAACTTCATTCTTGCAATCTTTTCTCTTTCTGGCATTTTCAAGATCTCATCTAAAGGATATCCTTCCTCTATTAAGGTTAAAGCTACTTTATAGAAATTCATAATATTCTTCAGCATCAAATATTGCTTATAAGGAGAAGTATAAGTATCAACTTCATGAAGAGCATTTTGATGCAAAAAGTCTTCTCTTATGGAACGAGCAGTCTCCAAAACTAATCTATCTTGAGGAGAAAGAGCCTCCATACCTACTAATCTAACAATATCTTGAAGCTCTGCTTCCCTTTGAAGAATAGACATAGCTTCTTGTCTTAAACTATAATAGTCTTCAGCAACTCTTTCTTTCCAGTAATTACTCACTGGTTCTAAATAAAGAGAATAACTTACCAGCCAATCCACAGCTGGGAAATGCCTACTAAAAGCAAGTCTTGCATCAAGTCCCCAAAAGACTTTTGTTACCCTTAAAGTAGCTTGAACTACAGGATCTGATAAATCTCCACCTGGAGGAGAAACTGCACCAATTATACTTACTGAGCCAATCTTTTCCTCTTTTCCTAAACACTTAACAAGTCCTGCTCTCTCATAAAATCCAGCAACTCTTGAGGCTAAATAAGCAGGATATCCTTCTTCTCCAGGCATTTCTCCAAGCCTTCCTGAGATCTCTCTCATAGCCTCTGCCCAACGAGAGGTAGAGTCAGCCATTAATGCCACATGATATCCCATATCTCTAAAATATTCTCCAATAGTAATTCCCGTAAAAACTGAAGCCTCTCGAGCAGCCACAGGCATATTAGAGGTATTTGCTATTAGTATAGTACGCTCCATAAGAGGTTTTCCTGTTCTTGGATCTTTTAGTTCTGGAAATTCAATAAGCACCTCTGTCATCTCATTGCCTCTTTCTCCACATCCTATATAGACTACAACCTCAGCATCTGCCCACTTTGCAAGTTGATGCTGAATTATAGTTTTTCCACTTCCAAAAGGACCAGGAACACATGCAGTACCACCCTTTACCAAAGGGAAAAAGGTATCTAAAACTCTCTGTCCAGTTATAAGAGGAATTTGTGGCGGTAATTTCTCTTTAACAGGTCTTTGATATCTTACAGGCCATTTATGCATTAACTTTAATTCATGGCTGTTTCCATATTCGTCCTCTAATATTCCAATCACATCTTCTACTGTGTAAGTACCACTTTTTATTTCCAATATCTTTCCTCTCAAGTTAGGCGGTACAAGGATTCTATGTTCCAAAGCAGAAGTCTCTTGGACAACTCCTAAGATATCACCGCCTTCTACATATTCACCAACCTTAACTCTACTCTCAAAATCCCATTTTTTTCCTCTGTCCAATGCAGGAAAAGCTAGACCTCTACTGAGAAAATCACCACCTACTTCAGCAAGCTTATTAAGAGGTCTCTGAATACCATCATAAATCTGCCCTATAAGTCCAGGACCTAATTCAACTGAAAGAGGTTCGCCTAAAGCATAAACAGGTTCCCCAGGACCTATCCCTTGAGTCTCCTCGTAAACTTGTATATACACCAAATCATTATCTAAACCTATAACCTCTCCAAAAAGTTGCAGTTTACCCACTCTTACCATCTCAAACATCTTTACATTAGGTAAACCTTTAGCAACTACTAGAGGACCAGCCACCCTAACTATTTTTCCTTCCATAATATCCCTCTCCTTTAGAAATAATATCTATACCTAAGGCTTTTTCAGCTAAATTTTTAAGAACCTCTTCGCCTAGTTTTTGCTGCGAGAAAGTATCAGGTAGGATTAAAGGAGTCTTTCCTTTTAGATCTTCAAGAATTTTTCCAGCTACGCTTTCCAATACAATTATCAAAGAATACTCTTTTTCCGATAAATCCAAGTAAACCTTAAAAGCCTCTTCAGGATCCTTTACAGGAAAAACATCAAACCCAAAAATCTTAAAAAACTCTACCAATAGATCTTTACCTATCAATGCAACTTTACCTTCAAACATTTATTTTTAACAACCCTCTTTCCCAATATTCTTTTGGTATTTTAGCCTTCTTATTTTCTAGAAGGAATAGAATATCTTCCATATCCCAGAGTTTGTTATAAAAATAATACATAACTACTTCAGGACCACTAACCACAGGTTTAAAATTCTTTTCAATATATAAGTAAAGATACTTTCTCATAACTAAATCATAATCGTTAATTTTTACTTCTTCAGCTACTTTTTGTTGCAAATCCTCATCTCTGAAATGCACTCGATAGAAATTTAAATCTAATCCAAGCTTTCTAAGATTCTCTATTTGAGAAGCAGATTTTTCTAATCTCATATCAATCTTTATCCAGTAAAGTTTATTCTTAAAAACCCAAAAATCTTTTACCCTTTTATTCTCAATTTTATTAGAAAACTTTTTAGAATGTTTTAAAATTTCCAAATCAATAATCAAATTTAATAGATCCAAATCTCCTATCTGTTGCCAAATGTTTAACCCTTTAGAGATAATTTCTTTCTTTAGAGACTTATAAAACTCTTTATAAG
>CALHTV010000177.1 GCA_938039765.1 uncultured Dictyoglomus sp.
ATTGGAATTGAAGATAAAGATTATATTATTGTAAAATGGAATATTAAAGATTACTTTGATATTTCTAAAGATAATATAATTACTATTAGTGTATTGTCATCTTCGGAAGAGAATGTTAGATTAAAAGAAATAGTAGTGGAAGGAAGGTAAAAAATATTAAGGGGAGAGGTAAAGATTAATCCTCTCCCCTTAATGGGATTTTATGAAAATCTGTCCTTGTTGTGGAAGTGAGCTTATAGCCGAAAAAGTTCTTGCTAATTATGGAAGATATATAGAGGTAGATCACTGTAAAAATTGTGGAGGTATATGGTTTGACAAATATGAACTTATGATTTTAGATCCTAATGAAGTACCCAAATTTTCCATTTATAAAGGCTTGATTTCCTCTTGTCAAGGTCCTCTTTTTTGTCCTAATGATAAAAATCCTTTAAGAGTTTTGAAAGATCTATTTATTCCTAAAGACATATTTATTTATTATTGTGAAAATTGTTTTGGAATGTGGCTACCTTTTGAATCCTTAAAAAAATACAAGGATTATCAGAGGAGTAAAATTGAGAAAAAAGAAGTAGGAAAAACGGGATTTCCTAAAGAATTAGAAGAAAAAATAAATCTACTTTTAGAAAGCGGGGAAAAACTTCAAGAAGAGAATAATATAGATGATCTTGAAGTTAAAATGACCCAGTTTATTTCGTGGGTTTTTATTATTTTAAGGATTTTATCTTTTTTTATTAAAAAATGAAGGAGGGATTTTAGTGAAGGATTGGCCGGATTTCTCAAATATCCCTAAAAATCAAATTCCAGTGAAAACCATAATATGGATAGTTGTTGGTGTCTTTATTATAGTTTTGGTATTCCTGAGTTTTTATTTTGTAGGTCCTGCTGAAGTAGGGATAGTTAAAAGATTTGGAAAAATTGTAGCAACTCATGATCCTGGACTTCACTGGAAAATACCCTTTGTTGATCAGGTAGTTAAAATAGATGTAGCAGCTATAAGGAGATTAGAGATAGGTTTTCGTACTATTACAGTAGGCCCTCCTGCTCAGTATAGAAATGTAGAAGAGGAGTCTCTACTTTTAACAAAGGATGGTAAAATCATAGATTTGGACTTTGTGATTCAGTATCAAATAACAAATCCTGTGGAGTATGTTAGCTATGTAAAGGCAGGAGATCGGCTACTAAAAGATTTGGCTCAAGCTTCTATGAGACAAATTGTTGGAGGTTATGACTTTGATGAGATTTTGACTGTTTCTAAAGAGGAAATACAAAATGATGTTAAAGTGCTTTTACAGAATATATTGAATGCTAATAAATTTGGAATAAAAATTTTAAATGTACAACTCCAAGATGTAGTTCCTCCTAATCCTGTTCAACCTGCCTTTCAGGATGTTATAAATGCAAAAGCAGAGAAGGATAAGCTTATATTAGAAGCTCAATCCTATTATAACCAGATTGTGCCTGAAGCTGAGGGTCAGGCTGCTAAAATTATTGCTGAAGCAGAAGCATATAGGAGTGAACAGATTGAAAGAGCTAAAGGTGACGCTCAAAGATTTAAGGCTTTATTAGAAAAGTATAAAATGACTCCTTCTCTTATAAAAAATAAACTGTATATAGAGGCTATGGAAATGATTCTACCTAAAACAAAAATCATTATAATAGATGATCCTAAGGGCTCTATGAAAATTTTTAATCTTCCAGGAGATCTGTTTACTAAGACTTTGACTATTAGAGAGGGTGAAAGCCAATGAAGTATATTCCTTTTATTATTTTTATAATCTTACTTTTAGGTTTTTGGGTTTCTACCTTTGTTGTAGATGTTACTAATCAAGCTGTGGTTTTAGAGTTTGGGAGGCCTGTTAGAGTGGTAAAAGAACCTGGATTATATTTTAAAAAACCCTTTGTACAAGAAGTAATATACTTTGAAAAGAGAATTTTAGAATATGATTCAGAACCTACTTTAGTTGTAACTAAAGATAAAAAATCTATGGTTCTTGATTCTTTTGCTCTTTTTAGAATTTATGATCCTGTGCTTTTTTTGAAAACTGTTAGAAATGAAACAGGAGCTCAAGCAAGACTTGATGATATTATATATAGTGAGATGAGAAGAGTAGTTGGGCAATATGATTTTGAGGATATCGTTTCTAAAAAAAGAGAAGAAGTTTTTGAGGAAGTTACTAATTCCTCAAAGGAGAAAGCTAAAGAGTTAGGAATAGAAATAAACACTGTAAGGATGAAAAAGGTAAGTGTACCTGCAGAAAATTTGAGAAAGATTTATGATTCT
This sequence comes from uncultured Dictyoglomus sp., assembly GCA_938039765.1. Lineage (GTDB taxonomy): Bacteria > Dictyoglomota > Dictyoglomia > Dictyoglomales > Dictyoglomaceae > Dictyoglomus. The sequence continues at coordinate 2,279 of CALHTV010000177.1, forward strand.
ATGATTGCAGAAAGGCAAAGACAAGCAGCTCTTTATAGGGCAGAAGGTCAAAGAGAGGCTCAGAGGATAAGATCAGAAGCCGAGAAGAAGAAAGTTGTGATTCTTTCTGAAGCTTATAGGAAAGCCCAAGAAATAAGAGGAAGCGGAGAGGCTGAAGCAAGTAGAATACTTCAGATTGCTCTTTCTTCTGATCCTGAGTTCTATCAATTCTTAAAAACTTTAGATCTTTATAAGAATACTTTACCAGGGAATGTATTAATTGTCACCCCTGATTCGGAATTATTTAAATATTTAAGGAAGAAATGATTTATCCGTTAGAGTTCCTTAGTTTATTTTGAATATCTTGAATGGCTTTTTTAATAGCAAGATCTGTTTGATATAGTTCTTGGATTTTTTCATAGGCGTGAAGAACTGTAGTGTGGTCTCTACCACCTAATTCTTCTCCGATTTTAGGAAGGGAAAGATCAGTTAAAGTCCTTGCAAGATACATAGCAATCTGTCTTGGAACGGCAATTTCCTGAGATCTTCCCTTTCCCTTTAACTGCTCTATAGAGATATTAAAGTATTCAGCTACTGCCTGTAGGATGTTTTGTATGGTGATATTTTTAATCTGAGGTTGTATGATATCTCTTAGTACTGTTTTAGCAAGATCAAGATTTATAGGCATATTATTTAGGGAAGCAAATGCAATGGTTCTTATTAGAGCTCCCTCTAATTCACGGATATTAGATTGAATTTGGGAGGCTATAAATTCTATTACTTCATCAGGAACTTTAGCTTTTTCTGCTTCAGCCTTTTTCTTTAATATAGCGATTCTTGTTTCTAAATCAGGGGGTTGTATGTCTGCGATTAACCCCCATTCGAAGCGAGATCTTAATCTATCTTCTAAAGTAGGAATTTCCTTAGGGACCCGATCACTTGTCAAAACTATCTGCTTTCCAGCCTCATATAAGGCGTTAAAAGTATAGAAGAATTCCTCTTGAGTCCTTTCCTTCCCTGCTAAGAATTGAATATCATCGATAAGGAGAACGTCTATATTTCTGTATCTATTTCTAAACTTTGTCATGCCGTCTTCTTTTATTGCGTCGATAAGCTCCACTGTAAATTTTTCCATAGAAGCATAGACCACTCTTGCTTTGGGAAACTTTTCTTGGATAGAATGGCCAATAGCATGTATAAGATGAGTTTTTCCTAAGCCTACACCTCCATATATGAGAAGAGGGTTATAAGCCTTACCAGGGTTTTGGCTTACTGCTAAGGCTGCTGCATGAGCGAATCTATTACTGTCTCCTACTACAAAGGTATCAAAAGTATATTTAGGATTTAAGTTGTTGTAAGAGGTTGAAAAATATTCACTTTTCTTTTCCTCGGGTATAGACTCTTCTTTTTCTTCTGCTAAGATTTCCACCTTAAAATCCCTTTGGGTGACTTTTCTAAGAACCTCTTCTATTAGAGGGAGATAATACTCCTCTAACCAATCTTTAGAAAATTTATTAGGAGTCTGTAAAATTAATTTCTCTCCCTCAAGAGTGATGGGTTTGAGAGTTTTTATCCATGTCTCAAAACCGGGCCTACTAATTTCCAAAGAAAGATAAGAAAGAGCTTCTTCCCAAATATTTTTTATGTCATCCATAGAATGAACTCCAAAAGTTTTTGATTTTTATGATACAAAAGTAATTTTATCAGATAAGATTTTTTATTACAATTAAAATTTTTTTGAACATTTTTTCTTTTTTTAAGTTATAATCTTAATTGGATGACAAATTAAAAAGAGGAGAAATAATGGAAGCGAAAAAGTTTTTGAAAAATGTTCCTTTGTTTTCTGATTTTTCTGAGGAAGAATTGGATAAGCTTTTAGCTATTTCAAAAGAGAGATCTTATCCTAAGGATGCTGTTATTTTTCAAAAAGATGAGATAGGCAACTTCTTCTTTCTTATATGCTCAGGAAGGGTAAAGGTGATTCTTGAAACAGAGGAAGGCAAAGAGGGTATATTATCAATACTTTATCCTACAGAGTTTTTTGGAGAGATGTCTCTTCTTGATGGAGAACCAAGGTCTGCAAGTATAGTAGCTTTAGAAAATACTTCTGTACTTTTAATAAATAGAGATGATTTTTTACGTCTTCTTTATAGACATCCAGAGATCGCCTTAAAAATTTTGAAAACTCTTTCTTTAAGACTAAGAAAAGCTAATCGACAAATCGAAACCCTAATGTTTTTAGATGCTCCAGGAAGAATAGCTCGGACTCTTATCGATATAGCTGAAGAGAAAGGAATAAAAAGAGAG
>CALHTV010000178.1 GCA_938039765.1 uncultured Dictyoglomus sp.
GACATTTTACTCGTATCCTCTAAAGATTTTATAATAAGAGCTGATGTAAGAGAAGTGAGTAAATGGGCATGAGAAAGAAGAATACCTGAGGGATGGATTTCTCGAAAAAGAGGATGTTCTCTAAGTTTCTCTTGGGGAAGATGGGATATGAGGTCATCTCTATAAATTCCATATAGAGGAGGTATAAGATTTAAATTAAAGTAATCGTATATTCCTAGAATTTGTCGCGGTTTTAGAAATTCATCAAAATATTTCCCTTCTTCAGTAAAGTTTAATCCAAAGTCTAAGAATAAGGCAGAATCCTCATCGTCTAATAGTATTTTATTCTCCCTATACAATCTATCCCATCGTAAAAAGTAATCTTAACCCCCTCTTTTTCTTTCACCTCTTAAAAACTATTTTAGCATAAATAGATCTTTATCTGATAGAATTTATAACAGAGTATTCTTAATAGGAGGTTATTTTTATGTTGGAGACTATTAAGGTTATTAAATCACGGGTTAGTGTGAGACAATACTTGGACAAAGAAATTCCCAAGGAAATTTTAGAAGATCTTATAGATTGTGGAAGACTTGCTCCTACCGGATATAATAGACAACCATGGGTATTTTTGGTGATAACGGATAAAGAATTGAAGAATAAGCTTGCAGATATTTGCAAGTGGGGAAGATTTTTAAAAGAGGCAGGAGCAGGAATACTTATTTTTTGTGAAAAAGATGCTGAAACAGCTTTAGAAGATGCATGTGCAGCAGCAGAGAATATAATTATTGCAGCTCAGGCTTATGGTTTAGGAACTTGTTGGATTAACTCATATAAAAAAGAGCATTCAGAAGAAGTGAAAAAACTAGTCAATTGTCCTGATAATTTGGAACTGATGGTTATATTATCAGTAGGATATCCTAAGGAGGTTCCTCAAAGACCTAAAAAGAAGGAGCTTCATGAGGTTTTGAAGTGGCAGACCTTTTAGATTTAAAGATAATATATGAAGATAATCATCTACTTGTAGTAAACAAACCGGCAGGAATCTTAGTACAAGGAGATATCACAGGTAGACTTACCTTGCTTCAACTTGCTAAGGAATATATAAGGGAGAAATATAAAAAACCAGGAAATGTCTTTCTTGCCATTGTACATAGATTGGACAGACCTGTATCGGGTGTAGTAATTTTTGCAAGAAATTCAAAATCAGCAGGAAGAATATCTGAGGCTTTTCGTGAGAAAAAGATAAAAAAAGAATATCTTGCTCTATGTAAAGGTATATTTAGAGAGAAAAAAGGAGTTATTAAGAGCTATTTGATCTGGGATGAGAAAAAAAAGAAAGGTATTGTTTTAAAGAATAGAGAGGGAAAAGAAGCTATAACTTATTATGAAGTATTAGAAGAGTTTAAAAATCTTACTCTTGTTAAGTTAGTACCAGAGACAGGTAGGAAACATCAATTAAGGGTACAGCTCTCTCATTTGGGACATCCTATATTAGGAGATGAAAAATATGGAGGTGGAAAGTTATTTAAGGATAAAATAATGCTCCACTGTCACAGGATGATAGTGCCTCATCCTGTGAAAAGAGAAGAGATGGAGTTTAAGGCAGAGATACCGGATTTTTGGAGAAAAATTTATGAAAAAGAATTTAAAATTAACTATTGAATTAATTCCTGAAGGTGCTTGGGGAGAGAATTTAAGGAAATATCTCCCTAAAGAGGTATGGGATAGGATAAGAAAGGAAGTTATTAAAAAATCAAATTATAAATGCTCTATATGTGGTAGTTCGGAGAAGTTACAATGTCATGAAGTATGGGAATTTGATGATGAAAATCATATATTAAAATTAAAAGGCTTTATGGCTCTCTGTGAGAATTGTCACTTGGTAAAACATTTTGGTATGGCAGGAATTCTTGCCTCTGATGGGAAAATAGAGTTAAAAGAACTTATTCAACATTTTATGAGGGTAAATAATTGTGATTTAAAGACCTTTGAAGAACATAAAAAAGAGGCCTTTAAAAGATTTGAAGAAAGATCAAAGTATGAATGGTTAATTGATATTTCAGGAATAAAGAAGAAATAAAAAATAATACATGATGAAGTTTTTAGTTTTAAAGAAAAAATCTATTATTGAAAAAATAATAGAGAATTGTTATAATTTCTAAAAAAAGGGGGCAATTGGTATGAGAAAGATGACGGAAAAATTTCTTCACGAAGCTTTCGCAGGTGAGAGCATGGCTCATATGAAATATACTATTTTTGCTGAAGAAGCAGAGAAGAGAGGTTTAGTAAGACTTGCAAACCTCTTTAGAGCAATTGCTTATGCTGAGTTTGTACATGCAAGGAATCATTATAGGGAGTTAGGTTTGATTGAGGATATAATAAATAATATTCAACAATGTATTGATGGAGAGACCTTTGAAATCGAAGAGATGTATCCTGTTTACAATAATACTGCTCTTTATCAAAATGAGAAGGGAGCAGAGAGGAGTACAAGATTTGCTTGGGAAGCAGAAAAGATTCATGCAGAAATGTATAAAAAGGCAAAGGAGCTTGTAAGTAAAAATGAGGATTACCCTGCAGAGAAAATTTATATATGTCCTGTTTGTGGACATACAGTAGAAGGAGAACCCCCTGAAAAATGTCCCGTATGTGGTGCCCCAAAGAGTTCTTATAAAGAATTTTCAATATAGAAAATTAGGAGGTGAATTAATATGTCAGTGAGAGAAGAAGTAATTAAGATGCTAAATAGAGCCTTAGAGCTGGAACATGCTGCAAGGATTCAATATTTAGCTCATGCAGAGCTTGTTAAAGGATTAAATGCAGAACCTATTATAGAAAGACTGAAAGAAATCGCCAGTGATGAAGCAAAACATGAAGAAATTTTTAGATCTTTAATTGCTAATTATTTAAATGGAGAACCTTCTATGGGAATTGCCGAAACTTACAAAGCGAATGAAATTAAGGAAATTTTAGAGGTAAATCTAAAGGGAGAGAAAGAGGCTATAGATTTCTATAAAGAAATTTATAGGAAGGTTGTTGAGAATAAATCTGAGTTTCCTTATGAGTTTGAGACTTTGGAGCATCAAATAAGGCATGTAATAATTGATGAAGAAGAGCATGTGGTAGAGCTTTCTACTCTTTTAGGGCTGTAAGTTAATTGATAAGAGGGGAGTTTAACTCCCCTCTTATGCTAAAATTTTTATTGATGGATTTTCCCAAAGAAGGAAGATGCAAAATATGTGATAAAAAGTCTATTTTAATTTCCTCCTTCTTAGGAGTATGTAGAGATTGCATTTTGAATAGATTTGACGAGGCTTTACCAATTATTAAATCTTCCCATAAAAAAGCAAGAAATTATTTTGGACTTTTTTATCCTCCTACTTCTCAGAAACCTTATTGTGATTTATGTATCCATAAGTGCGCCCTTAATTCTGAAAAAAGTTTTTGTGGACTTATAGAGCATAATAAAAGATGGGCTGGAAGTTCAGATAGAGGACTTTTAGAATGGTATTATGATCCTCTTCCCACCAATTGTGTTGCAAGTTTTATTTGTCCTGAAAAGGAACATTATGGCTATAAAAATTTAGCAATTTTTTATGCCAGTTGCAATTTTAATTGCCTTTTTTGTCAGAATTGGCATTTTCATGACTATTTAAAGAAAAAATATCCCATTTATTCTGTAGAGGATCTAATAGAAAAAATAGATAGTAGAACTGCTTGTATATGTTTCTTTGGGGGAGATCCTACTCCTCAAATTGCTTATGCTTTAGCTTTAGCTAAAAGGGTTAAGAATAGGGTAAGAATATGTTGGGAGACTAATGGTTCCATAAATTCTAAGATTTTGAAAGAGATGTTCCATATTTCTGCCGAAAGCGGAGGAATAGTAAAATTTGATCTTAAAGCTTTTGATGAGAGAATTCATATTGCTTTAACAGGCGTATCTAACAAGAGAACTTTAGAAAACTTTCAATGGGCAGGCGAAGAGAGTAGAAAAATTAAAGATAGAGTAGTTTTAGTTGCGAGTACCTTGCTTGTTCCAGGATATGTAAATGAGGAAGAGGTGGAAAAAATTGTAGATTTTATTGTAAAGATTAATTCTGATATACCCTATTCTCTTCTTGGGTTTTCTCCAAATTTCTTTTTTGATGATCTTCCTACCACATCTAAATCCCATGCTGAAAGGTGTTTTAGGATTGCAAAAGAGAAAGGCTTAAAATATATAAATATAGGTAATAAATTTCTCCTCTCTAACTATTATTAATAGGATTTGAAACTAAATAAGAAGACAAAATCTTCAAGCTAAAAGTGAATGCTCTTTTAAAATTATATTTTATTTTTAACCTTTCTTTAATCAGGTTTACCGCTAATATTTAAAATTTATTAACCTCTTTTTAAATTTATCTTTTTAATATATTAAAACAAGGAGGTGAAATCTTGTGTTTCTAAAGACATATGAAATCTTGGAAGATGTAGTTCTTATTAGAGAGGAGTCAACAAAGTTCACCTTTAATTTTTATATTTTAACTATTTCTACTATAAAACATACTTATAAAATACTGATAGATCCATTACCTTATGGATATTGGAGAGAATCCGAAGAATTATTAAAGAAAAGGATTAATAAAGAGGATATAAAATTTTTATTTATAACCCATGAGGATCCTATTATTTTATCTTCTATATCAGAGATTCTTAAATCTTATCCTGATATAAATATTTTAGCTTCTAATAATATATGGAAATATTTGAATGTATACGATATAAAAGAAGAACAGTTTCATCCTATAGAGTTTATTCCTAATAGGAAGATAAGATTGGATTCTGAAGAAATAAGTTTTGTATATCTTCCTTTTTGTACTTCTGTATCTGCTTATGCTCTTTATTATAGAAACAAG
>CALHTV010000179.1 GCA_938039765.1 uncultured Dictyoglomus sp.
AAGAAGAAAAAACTTTTAGAGATATTAAAGGTGTTAGACTTAAATAACAAAACATTAGATTTTAGATTTAGTATTCCTGCTATTGGAGGAATTTAAATGTCAAATTTGATTGGAGCTATAGATTTGGGATCTACAAAAATAGCTGTAATCATAGCTAGTCTAGAGGAGAAAGATATTGAAGTTTTAGGTTTCTCTTTAACCTCTTCAAGAGGTATAAGATTTGGAGTAATTAACGATATTCAAGAAGCAAGTAATTGCATTAGAGATGCAACTCAAAAGGCTATTAAAATGTCTGGAATTAAAAGCATACCTAGAATGTTAGTGACAATTTCTGGAGAGAAAATGACTGCGATTCCTAGTAAAGGAATGGTTATTATTAAAAGTAGGGATCAAGAAGTTACGGAGAAAGATGTGGAAAGAGCAATCGAAGCCGCAAAAGCGGCCTCAATTGCAGAAGATAGAGAATTAGTATATCATGTAGTAAGGGGATTTAAGTTGGATGGCCAAGACGGAATTGTAAATCCAATAGGAATGGTTGGTACTAGATTAGAATCAGATCTCTTGCTTGTGACCCATGATAAGGTTCAATTAAGAAATGTGGTTAATGCTCTGCAAAAAGCAGAGATTAATATTGAAGGTTTTATTCCTCAAGAAATAGCTGCTTCAGAGGCTGTTTTGACTTCTGAGGAAAAAAATTTAGGGGTAGTAATGGTTGATATAGGGGGAGATTTAACTAATCTTGCTGTCTTTAAGGATGGTTATCTTCATACTATAGGTGTATTGAAATTAGGAGGAGAGAGAATAACTAAAGATATTGCTATAACCTTAAAAATTCCTACCGAAGAGGCAGAAAGAGCAAAAAAAATTTTAGGCACTCTCAAACCAGAGAAAGAAGAAACATTAGAAGTTACTTCTTTACAAGAAAAAAGAATAAAAATTACAACCTCACAAGTGAGGGAAATTATTCAACCAAGAGTAGAAGAAATATTAGAATTCATACTAAAAAAATTGGAGGAATTAAACTCACCTTTGGAACTCATCCCTGGGGGTATTGTTCTTACAGGAGGAACAGCTCTTTTAGATGGGATAGAAGATTTTGCTTCTGAGTATCTAAAAGTGCCTGTCAGGGTGAGTTATTCTTTGAGAATGTATAATCTTTTTGGGGAAAAGGAAGCTGTTTTTTATTCTTCCGCTATAGGAGCTTTAGAAAGGATTTCGAAGACCTCTTACACTAATGAAAAAGGTAAAAAATTACTTGACTATTTAAAAGAAATAGTTGACAATATTTTTAGACCTTTTAAAGAGTAATTAAGGGGAAGGTGGTGTATTGATTTGTTATCTAAAATGATTAACAATCTAGATATGTTTGAGGATGTAAAAGCTAAAATTAAAGTTGTAGGTATTGGTGGGGGAGGAGGAAATGCTGTAAATAGAATGATTGATTCTGGAATTCATGGGGTTGAGTTTATAGCTGTAAATACTGATGTACAGGTTTTAAGTTTAAATAAAGCACCTCATAAGGTTCAAATCGGAGAACAGATTACTAAAGGACTGGGAGCTGGTGGTGATCCTAAAATTGGAGAGAAAGCTGCTTTGGAAAGTAAAGAGATTATAAGAGATATTTTACAGGACGCAGATATGATATTTATAACCGCGGGAATGGGTGGAGGTACTGGAACAGGGGCATCCCCTATCATTGCTGAGATAGCTAAAGAGATTGCTAAACTTGTTATTGCAGTGGTTACTTTACCTTTTTCTTTTGAGGGAAGGAAAAGAAGAGTTAATGCTATGGAAGGTATCGAAAAATTACGTGATAAAGTAGACACACTTCTTATAATTCCAAATGATAAATTGCTGAAAATAGGAGATAAAAATACACCATTACTTGAATCTTTTAAGAAGGCTGATGAAGTTTTGAAACAAGCTGTGCAAGGCATAACTGAGTTAATAACTGTACCAGGACTTATAAACTTGGACTTTGCAGATATACAATCAATAATGTCTAAAGCTGGAACAGCTTATATGGGGATAGGATTAGGAAAAGGAGAAAATAGGGCAAAAGAAGCTGCCCAAAATGCTCTTCAAAGTCCTCTTTTAGACTTCTCAATTAATGGGGCAAAAGGCGTGATATTTAATGTTACTGGAGGGTCAGATCTTTCTATTCATGAGGTCGAAGAAATAGCTGAGGTTATCACTCCGCGAGTAGATCCTGAGGCTAATATTAAATTTGGAGCTGTTATCGATGAGAATATGAAAGATACCATTAAAGTGACCTTGATAGCTACAGGATTTGATCATCAAGAAGAGCTTGCGACTCCAGGAGAGAGCTCTGCTAAAAGAGAATTCACAAACATTTCAGAAGAAGATTTAGATATACCTGCTATTCTAAGGAGAAAGAAACTTATTTGAATTGGAAAATAAAAAGGGAAATAATTGATCTACTAAAACAAGAGAGGGGGTATAAATTAAAGAAAAAAGGTGGAGATATAAATATTTTGTTAATTTATCCTAATAGTTATAACGTGGGAATTAATAATTTGGGTTATTTAGGAATTTATGAGATTTTAAACCGTCATAAGGGTATTTTATGTGAGAGAGCTTATATACCTTTTGATTGGAAAAAAAGAAAGAATTTTTCACTATATTCTATAGAAAGTTTTAGACCCTCTTTAGAATTCGATGTTTGGGCTTTTTCCATAAGTTTTGAGTTAGATTTTTTCAACGTTGTATATATTTTAAAAAAAGAAAATATCACACTGTTCTCCAAAGATCGGGATGACTTATATCCATTAATTATAGGAGGGGGTATTGGATTAAGTGCTAATCCTGAACCTTTAGCAGATATTTTTGACATTTTGTTGATAGGAGAGGGGGAAGAGTTAGTTCTAGAGTTTGCTGATTTTCTTATTTTAAAAAAAGAAAAGTCAATTAAAAAGAAAGATTTTTTTGAGCTTGTCAAAAGTCTAGAGGGGGTTTATATTCCTAGTTTTACAAAAATCTTTTATCTTGGGGACAAGATTGAACATATCGAAAGTACACAAAGTCTACCTATAAAAAGAAGAGTCTATTATAATTTTCCTAACGATCCAATGGTTTCTCCTATAGTTTCAGAAAATGCTGTTTTTTCTAATATAGCTTTATGTGAACTTGTGAGAGGATGTAAATATCAGTGTAGATTTTGCCTTGCAGGATTTTTTTATAGACCTTATAGAATTTCTTCTATCAAAAATATTTATGAAAAACTTAAAAATTTTTATAGCGAACTTCCTAAACTTGGGCTAATCGTTCCTGCAATAGATCATTCTACAGGTATAAAAGAAATAGAGAGGTCTTTAGAAGATGGAGAGTTTCTTTTATCCTTATCATCATTGAGACTTGAGGATATTAATTCGGATGTATTGGACTTACTTGTAAAATCCCGACAAAAAACTTTAACTATAGCCCCTGAAACTGGAAGTAACAGGTTAAGAAGAGTCCTAAATAAAGGCTTTGAAAATGCACATATTCTAAGATTTGTTGAGATGTTAAAGAATTATAAAATAAAAACTTTAAAACTATATTTCATGTTAGGACTTCCTACAGAAAGCGAGGAAGATGTTTGGGAAATATATAATTTAGTTAACGAGATAAGAAAAATTAATAAAAGCATAGAATTGAGTATAAGTATATCTATCTTTGTTCCCAAACCTCATACTCCTTTTCAATGGGAAGAAATGAAAAAGGAAGAATATATAATTGAAAAACAGAGATGGTTATATAGAAAAATTAAGGAAATAAAAAATACTAAAATAGAAATGGAGGATTATTTCTGGAGTTTTTGGCAAGGGATTTTTAGTAGAGGCGATAGAAGATTAAACATTCTATGGAGGGAGATTTATGAAAGCGGGGAAATATCTTCAGGATTTCTAAAGAGGATTTTAAAGAAGAATAAGGAATTTTTTGAAAATTACTTGAGAGCTAGAGCTAAAAGTGAGATTTTTCCTTGGGAGGTTGTGGATAATAGGGTTAGTAGAGAATATTTGTGGGATGAAAGGGAGCGGGCCTATAAAGGAGAACTAACTGGCCCATGTAGTAAAAACTGTAAAATATGTGGAGTATGTTTATGATTTGGAGATCAACTCTTTTAAATACCTTTAAAGAAATATCTCATGGTTTTGTCTCTAAACCTTTTTCTTTTCCTTTCATGTTTAAGTTAACTTATCTTCCTTCTTATGTATCTTTTTTTTCTTTAGTTAAAGTACCTCCTAATAAATGGGTAATAGCTGATCAGGCCCATGGAACCTCCATATACATAGTAGGGAAAGAAAAGAACAAAATTTGGCCTTTAATTGCTTACAAAACAGATGCTCTCATAACTCAAGAAAGAAAAAGACCTCTTATTATGTTTTTTGCTGATTGTATTCCTATATTTATTTATGTACCAAGGTTGAAAGTTGTTGGAATAATTCACTCAGGCTGGAGAGGAACGATAAGAGACTTTCCATTAAAAGCATTAACTTTTTTAATATCTAATTACAATCTACACCCTAAAGACATTTATTTAGGTATAGGACCTAGTATTCATTCTTGCTGTTTTGAGGTAAAAGAAGACTTTATTAGCCAAT
>CALHTV010000180.1 GCA_938039765.1 uncultured Dictyoglomus sp.
TTCATGTTATGGATTTATCTGAAGCTCATATTTTGGCCTTAGAGGCACTTTTCAATGGAATGGGGTCTGAAATTTTTAATCTTGGGAATGAAAGAGGATATTCTGTTAAGGAAGTAATAAATATTACTGAAAAAGTTATAGGAAAAGAAATACCTGTAAAAGAAGGATCTAGGAGGCCAGGAGATCCAGCTATTCTTATTGCAAGTTCAGAAAAAATAAAGAGGAAACTTAAATGGGTACCTAAATATAACGATTTAGAAACAATGATTCTATCTAGTTGGAATTGGATGAAAAAGCATCCTTTTGGATATTCTGATTAATTTTTGATATAATTAATAATAGAAATGGCGCGAGAAAAAAAGATAGTATCTGTTAATAGAAAGGCTAAACATGATTATTTTATCCTTGAGACGTTTGAAGCAGGAATAGCTCTTAAGGGTACAGAAGTTAAATCTTTGAGAAGTGGAAAAGTAAGTATGCAAGATAGTTATGCTGATGTAAAAAATGGAGAAGTTTGGATTTATAATCTACATATAAGTCCCTATGAGCATGGAAATATTTATAATCATGATCCCAAAAGACCAAGGAAATTGTTGTTAAATAAAGACGAGATAGCATATTTGATAGGTAAAGTTAAAGAAAAAGGCTTGACTTTGATTCCTTTATCTATTTACTTTAACGAAAGAGGATGGGCAAAGGTTGAATTAGGATTAGCAAAGGGTAAAAAGTTATATGATAAGAGAAGGGATTTAGCAGAAAAAGCTGAAAAAAGAGAATTAGAAAGATTATACAAGATGAAGTACTAAGGGGGCGATTGGTTTCGACAGGGAGTACAAGGATCAAAAGCTGCAAGCCGAGGTGCCGTTACCTCGTAAAACAACGGCAAAAAAGAAGTGCCAACACAAATCTCGCATTAGCTGCTTAATTTAGCAGCTACGCTCTTCTAGTCTGGGCTGGCAGGACTAGGAGGGTGTCATAGTTAGCCAGCTGCCCCTTCCGACTCCCCTAAGGAAGGGAAAGAAGATAGGGGATAGGCGCTTACAGAATCCAGCGGAAGGGAGTCTGTAGGTGCCGAAAAAATTAAAACTTCCGCTAAGCTTGTAGAGGCTTTTGATTCTTGCTCTCTGGACGCGGGTTCGACTCCCGCCGCCTCCACCAAAAAGCTCAAAACTATATGAAGAGAAAGGAAGATTCTGCTTGAATCGAAGGTTAAAAATATTAAATTCAAAGATTATTTTTTATATTTTTTTTGTCTTTTTAACTTTTAATTTAGCTTTAAGTGAAGGACCTTCTTTCTTAGAAATTGATTATCTTGGAGAGAAAATAAAAATTCTTACAATTTTGAGAGAGATAGATTCTGAAATATACCTTCCTTTGCCTTTATTTGCTTCGGCTTTTAAGTTTGAATATAAACTACTTGAATCTAAAGTTGTTTTATATAAATCTAGAAAGGAGATTTTTATAAACAACATTGGAGAAAAAAGAGCAATTTTAGAGGGAAAAACAGTTAATTTATTTAAACCTATTCTGAAAGAAGGCGATATTATCTACTTTCCACTTTCATCTTTTTTTAGACTTTTGGGATATAGAGTTTATTTAAAGGATAGTACTCTATATATTGTTAATGAAGTATCAAATATTGAATACTCAAAGGGTATCTTAAAAATAAGTTTTAAAGGAAATTCTTTAGTTAATTTTAATACTTTTACCTTAACATCTCCTTCGCGTTTCGTTATTGATCTTTTAAACGTAGTTTATATTAATAACAAGGGAGAAATAAGGGTTGAAGATTCTCTGATAAGAAATATTAGGTTTTCTCAATTTAGTGTCGCTCCTTATATGGTTAGGGTAGTTGTTGAATACAAAAAGGATATTGTTAATCCTATTATCACAAAAGATTTAGGAAATATCGTTCTAAAATTCCCGACTAAAGTTTCAGAAAACAACGATGTAACTGTGAAGCTAGTAGATATCTCTTGGGAAGAAACCTCAGAGTTTCTTAATTTTTTTTTGAGGTTTTCTTCTGACAAATTCACCTATACTAAAAAACAACTTCTTGACCCTCCTAGGTATTATTATGATTTCTTGGATACTGACTTAAGCTTAACTTATAATGAGATATCTTTTCAAAAGGAACCAGTAAAATCTATAAGAATAGGTAAAAGAGAAGAAGAGAATAGAACTGTTAGGGTGGTTTTTGAGACTTATACTGAGGGTATAATTCTTAGTGAAGAGAGCTATTCAAATACTTTAAAGATTTCTTTTAACATAAATAAGAAAAAAGAGGAAGATCTACAACAATATGTAATCTTTATAGATCCTGGACATGGAGGTTCAGATCCTGGAGCTATATTTGGAGAATTTAAAGAAAAAGATTTGAATTTAAAAGTAGCACTTTTATTGGCTGATAAGCTTAAGAATCTTGGATATAAGGTGCTTCTTACTAGAGATAATGATACAACTCTCTCTTTAGATAACAGGGTTAGGTTTGTAAATAGCTATTTGAATTCTAATAATGAGATTTTAAAAAACTCTCTTTTAATAAGTATTCATACTAACGCTGCTTTTTCTTCTGATGTAAGAGGAATAGAACTTTGTTATGCTAATGACTTATCTGAGGGATTAGTTAAAGTAATGTCAGAGGTATTTAGTAGGAATGGATTTATAGTTAGAAGATCTATTAAAGGTAGATTTTATGTCCTTTCAAGAATTTACATTCCCTCACTAATTATTGAAATGGGCTTTATAACAAACGAAGAGGATAGAAAACTATTGTTAAGTGAGGAGTTTCAAGTTAAACTAGTAGATAAAATAATAGAAGCGATAGAGGAATATAGAAAAAGGAGAAGGGAGAAATGAGTAAGAAGATAGGTATATTAGATTCAGGCGTAGGTGGACTTTCGGTTTTAAAAGAAGTCTATTTAAAAAGCTTAGCTGAAGAAGTTTATTTTTTAGGAGATACCAGTTATTTTCCATACGGAATTAAACCTGTAGATTTTATTCAAAGTAGGGTTTCTAAAATTGTAAGATTTTTTATGGATCTTGGAATTGAAGAAATAATTATTGCCTGTAATACTGCTTCTGCGGTAGCTTACGATTATCTTGTAGAAAGGTATAAAGATGTAAAGATATATAGTATAGTTCTAAGTGCTATCGAAGGAATGAAAAATTTTAATTGGAGAAAAGTAGGAGTTTTAGCCACTCGAAGAACTTTAGAAAGTAAAGTGTATCCTAAACTTGTTCATGAAAGAATCTCAGAAGAAGTTGAGGTGTTAGTAAAATCTTGTAGCGAAGGAATGCTTTTAGAAACTATTGAGAGGGGTATTGTTGATGGAGAGCTCATAGAAGAGGAATTAAAAAAATGCACCGATCCTCTTATAAAAGAGAAAATTGAAGGCTTAATTTTAGGTTGTACTCACCTTCCTTTTGTTAAGCAGGTTATATCTCGCCTATATCCTAATATGCCCATTATTGATCCCTCTCAAGAGATAATCAAATTAGTAAACACTGGGAAAGAAAAAAACGTTAAAGTTCACATATTTGTGACAGGTGAGCCCCAAGAATTTCAATATATTGTCAAAGATCTCTTAAAAGTAGAATGGAATGTGGAAAATGTAGATCTTGATAGGAGTGATGTAAGTGTTATTAAAAGATAGGCTTGTAAATACTTTTATTGAATTGGTTAGAATTCCCTCTCCTTCTTTAAAAGAAAGAGATTTTGCTGACTATTTAAAATCTAAGCTTGAAAGTTTAGGATTAAGAGTTTTTGAGGATTCGTCAGGTAAAGCTTTAGGGGGAAATTCTGGAAATATATATGCTTTTTTAGAAGGATCAGGAGAACCTATCCTTATTTCTGCTCATATGGATACAGTCTCTCCTGGAGAGAATATAAATCCAAAGATTCAAGGGGAGTATATAGTAAGTGATGGTACTACTATTCTTGGAAGTGATGATAAAGCTGCAATTGCAGGTATTTTAGAGGCACTTCAAGCAATAAAAGAAGAGAATATCATAGGAAGAAATGTAGAGTTTTTATTTAGTATTGGAGAAGAGAATGGACTTTTAGGAGCTAAGAATTTAGATGTTAGTTTAATCAGAGCTAAAGAAGGTTATGTATTAGACGGAGAGGGAGATATAGGAACGCTGATCTTAAAAGCCCCAACTCATGATAGGTTTTATCTTTATATATATGGTAAAGCTTCTCACGCAGGTACTTCTCCTGAAAAAGGCTTAAATGCTATCCTACTTTCCTCAGAGTTTTTATTGAGCCTTCCCTGGGGAAGAATAAATGATATTACTACAGCAAATATTGGTATTGTTAAAGGGGGCAGGGCTACAAACATTGTTCCAGACGAAGTTTATTTAGAGGGTGAGTTTAGAAGTCTAGAGAAGGAAAATATAGAGACTTTGTGGAAAAATTTTGTAGAAGAGCTCTCTAAGATTGAACTGAAGGGTGGGAAATACGAGCTCAAAAAAGAGAATCTTTATAAAGGATTCAGTATATCCAAGGAAGAACAGGTGGTAAAGAGGATTGTTAGTGTATTAGAAAAAATGGGTAAAAATATTAGAACTATTCACACCATGGGAGGAAGTGATGCGAATATTTTAAACTCTTATGGAATAAAAACTATTAATGTAGGTATAGGAATGGAAAATCCTCACTCTAAGGAAGAAAGGATTAAAATTGAAAGTTTATATGAAACTGCTGTTTTGATTTATAATCTTATAAAGGGTGAGTAGATAATGGGAGAGAGAACTGTAGTTCTTGGGGTTATCGGAGCTGATGTTCACAGTGTAGGATTAAGAATACTAGATTATGCTTTGAGAAAAGCAGGGTTTGATGTAGTTAATATTGGGGTTTTATCTTCTCAAGAGGATTTTATTAAGGCTGCAATAGAATCTGGAGCAAGAGCTATATTAGTTTCTTCCTTATATGGACATGCAGAATTAGATTGTAGAGGTTTTAAAGAGAAATTACAGGAAGCTGGATTAGAGAATATAATTTTATATATTGGGGGTAATCTAGGAATAGGTCAAAAAAATTGGGATGAGGTAGTGAAAAAATTCAAGGCATTAGGTTTCCATAGAGTATATCCTCCAAAAACTT
>CALHTV010000181.1 GCA_938039765.1 uncultured Dictyoglomus sp.
ACGACAATTGGAAAATTTTTAAGAAGTACAACCTTAGATGAACTTCCTGAGTTTTGGAATGTTTTAAAGGGAGATATGAGTCTTGTTGGGCCAAGACCTTTGCTAATGGAATATTTGGATAGGTACACTCCTGAACAGGCAAGAAGACACAATGTTAAGCCTGGAATGACAGGATGGGCTCAAGTAAATGGAAGAAATGCTATTTCTTGGGATGAAAAATTTAAGTTAGATGTATGGTATGTGAATAATTGGAGTATCCCATTAGATTTAAAAATAATACTTCTTACTATTTTAAAGGTTTTTAAAAGAGAAGGTATAAGCGCAGAAGGATATGCTACAATGCCTGAGTTTATGGGGAATTAAAATATAAGGATAAAAAAACTTTACAAGATGATTAAAAATTTCTTAGGAGGCGAGTATATATAATGTATACTCAGATTCATAATGAGTTAAAAAAGGAGCAAAGAAAAAGAGTTATAAGGATTTTATTTTATCAAAATACCTTAATCCATCTGGAGTAACAACTTTTATGTATACGTTGGGGAAACAATTGATAAATCAAGGTTTTAATGTTGGTATAGCTACTGATAAAGAAGTTATGGAGCATAGCTATTCAATCAAGAAATTTGAGGAAGCTGGATTTTATACTTTTTTTGTACCTTTTCTTGGGATGGGTTATAAATTAAATAATTTTATAAGAATTTTTGCTTCTTTGATTAGATTTTTTAGAGTCATCAATGAATATAAACCAGATTTAATTCATGTGCATTGGAGAGTAACAAGTTTTTATGCCGAATTAGCATATAGATTGTTTGGAATTCCTTATATTGTAACTCTCCACTCAGAAGGTATTTCTACTGATTTTGTGACAAAAAGACTTTCCTTTTGGGGTAAATATGCTATTGCAATTTCTAAGGAAACATATAACTATCTAAATTTAGCCTTTAGAATTCCTCCATATAGAATAAAACTTATATATAATGGTGTAGATGATACTTACTTTCGTCTCCCTAATTGGGAAGAGAGAAAAATAGCAAGAGAAAATTTTGGTCTTTTAGAGGAAGATAAAGTAGTTTGTTTAATTGGGAGATTAGCAAAAGTTAAAGGTCATGATATCTTAATTAAGGCAGCAGACATTCTTAGAAGGGATAATATTAAACCAAAATTTCTTTTAGTTGGTACTGGAGATTTTAACTATGCCAAAGAGTTACTAAAAGATTTTCATGCTGAAGATCAATTTATTCTCACAGGTTTTGTTAATAGTAGAGATGTTTTATGGGCTTCTGATATTTTAGTACTTCTAAGTAGAAAAGAAGGTTTTCCCTTAGTGATAGTTGAGGCTATGCTATGTTGGGTTGTTCCTATCAGAACTCCTGCGGCAGATGCATATGATCAGATTGATAATGGGATTAATGGTTTTATTATTCCCTTTGAAGATCCTACAGCTCTTGCTCAAAAGATAAAAACTCTTTTAGAGAATACCAGTTTAAAAGAAGAGATGGCTAAACAGGCTATTAAGAAAGCTAAAGATATATTTACAGCGAGAAAGATGGTTGAAATTTATATTGAAGTATATAAAGAGCTTATAAATTTAAAAGAAAGATGCTAAATGTATTATTGACATCAGTAGGTAGAAGGGTATCCTTAGTTAAATTTTTTAAAGAGGCTCTTGGTAGAAGAGGTAGAGTGTATACAGTAGACTGCGATTCTACTGCGCCTGGGCTTTATGTTGCAGATAAATCTTTTATAGTGCCCCAAATTAGTGATAATGCTTATATTCCTTTCCTTTTAGAGAAATGCAAAATAGAAAATATAAAGCTCATAGTGCCTCTTATAGATCCAGAACTTCCAGTATTAGCTAAAGAAAGAGATTTATTTTTAAAGGAGGGTATAGTTCCTCTTATATCTACATATGATGTGGTTAAGATAGGTTATGATAAAATTCTTACTGCTAAATTCTTTAAAGAGATAGGTATACCAACCCCAAAAACATTTCTTTACAGAGAAGATTTAGATTTATCAAATATGGATTTTCCTATAATAATAAAGCCTCGTTTTGGTTCTGCAAGTATCGGAGTTCAAAAATGTGAAAATATACAAGATGTTAAGTTTTATTCCTCAAAAATTTCGGAACCAATTCTTCAAGAGTTTTTAAAAGGGGATGAGATAACTGTAGATGTTCTTTGCGATTTTGATGGGAATCTTATCTCTATGGTGCAAAGAAAGAGATTAAAAATTAGAGCAGGAGAGGTAGAAAGGGGTATTACGATTAAGAATAAAGAATTATTTATATTAGTTGAAGAAATCATAAAGAACTTGAAACCCATTGGGGTAATTAATATACAGTGTTTTTTGAGTAAAGAAGGATTCTTCTTTACAGAAATTAATCCACGCTTTGGAGGAGGATATCCTTTATCTTTTTATGCAGGTGCTAATTTCCCTAAGATGATAATTGATATCTTAGAGGGATTAAAGATAAGATCTAAATCTTTTGATTATAAAGAGGGATTATTAATGCTGAGGTATGATGAGGCTATATATATAGAGAATAGTAATTTATTAAGTTAAATTGATGCGTATGTTGTTTAAGAATATAAAATTAGTAATATTTGATTTAGATGATACTCTTTATCCAGAGATAGACTTTGTTAAAAGCGGATTTAGAAGGGTAGCTGAGAAAATTGATAAGGATTTAGGTTTATCTAGAGAATATACTTTTAAGATGTTAATGAAAGAGTTTAACCAAGACAAGAAATTTGTATTCGATAGGGTTCTGAAAGAAATAGGAATGTATAATAAGAGCTATGTCCAAAAGTTAGTAGAAATTTATAGGACTCATAAACCAGATATAAACTTATATGACGATGCTAAAGAGATATTAAAGATTTTAAAGGATAAGTTTTACTTGGGTATTATTACAGATGGATTTCCTACCACTCAAAGATTAAAAGTAGAAGCTTTAGGTGTAAGAAAATACTTTAATAGAATAATTTATACTTGGGAGAAAGGAGAAGATTATTCTAAGCCTTCCTCTAGGCCCTTTTTAGATATGTTAGAATTCTTTTCTCTTTCTGCTAAAGATGCTATTTATATAGGAGATAATATGGAGAAAGACTTTAAGGGACCTAGAGAGATAGGTATGTTTACGATAAGGGTTATGAGAGATGGAATTTATAAAGATGCCCTCCCTTTAGACGAGAGTTATAAACCAGATATTACTATTATTTCACTTTTTGATTTATTGGATCTTGATTTTATAAACAAATGATATTCAGTGCAGGTGGAGTTGTAATTCAAGATGTTCCTGAGTTTACTACTGTAGTCGGAGTACCTGCAAAGCCTATTAGATAGTTAATACTATATGCTATAATCTACCTGTGAGTTTTTAATGATACTGGGGAGATTTATATTGTTT
>CALHTV010000182.1 GCA_938039765.1 uncultured Dictyoglomus sp.
CCTATATGCTTTAGATCTTGTAAGGTATATTTATAATAATAGAACTAAAAAGGTTATGATAAATATATTTACTCCTTCCGAGATTTTCTATGCCCTGAATATATATCCTTTGCTTCCTGAGGTTGCTTCTGGTTTTTTGTCAGCTTTAAATCTTTTGGAAAGAGCTCTGCTTGAGAGTGAGGAAATTCTTGTTAACTCGGATATCTGCAGTGTCCATAGAGGAATTGTTGGTTTGTCTAAACTAAATATTTTTCCTGTTTCAGATTTTTTTGTAACATATACAAAACCTTGTTTTTCTCCTGTGTATTCTTTTTCGTTAATTAAAGAGATCTATGGAGGAGAAGTATACGTTATAGACTCTTATGATAATCAGAACACCCTTTCTTTTGAATTGGAAAGGCTCTTTCATAATTTAAGCAGAAAATTAAACCTTAGAAATAGTTATGAGAATTTAAAGAAGGTCTTAGAATTATCAAATATAGCTTATGAATATTTTGAGGAAGTAAAAGAACTTAGAAAAGATTATGTGGTTATGGATGGTAAAAACTTTCTTGACTATGCAGGGATGATTTTCTCGAGTTTTGGTTCAAAATACGGAGTAGAGTTTTTTAAGGCTTTAAGAGATGATATTAAAGAAAGAATAAAAAGGGGTAAAATAATTGAACCCCAAATAAGATTATACTGGATGCATCTCGGTCCTTATTTTCCTACAGATCTCTTTAGTTGGCTCAATGCTAAAGGAGCATATATTGTTTTAGAAGAATCTTCTTCTATTTCATGGGAAAAATTAGATAAAGAATCTCCTTTCGAGTCTCTTGCAAAGAAACTGATAAATTTAAAAGCTTTCTCATCGATAGATGAGAGATTTAGTCTGGGTTTAGAAAATGTTAGGAAATATAAGGCTGATGGTATAATAATCTTCAATCAATGGGGATGCAGACAAGGCTCTTTGCCTTCATATATATTAAGACAAAAATTTATAAAAGAGGGAATTCCTACTATAGTTATTGATGGTGATTTGGTAGATTCTAAGAATTTTCCAAAGGAGCAAATTAAAACTCGTCTAGAAGCCTTTTTAGAGGTGATAACATGAAATACTACTTGGGAGTAGATATAGGTTCTGCTACTGCAAAAATTGTCTTGTTGGGATCATTAGACTCTGAGGATAGCATAGTAGACTATGAGATAAAAGAAACAGGTCCTGATGGAAATAAAACTGCAAGAGAGTTAATCGATAATGTCTTATCTAGGCAGAAGCTATCTTTAAAAGACATAAAAGAAATTGTAGTCACAGGTTATGGAAGAATAAGGGTGGATTTTTCTCATAATTCTAAAACGGAGATTTCATGTCACGCAAAGGGTATTTATTTTTTATTTCCTAAAGTAAGAACAGTAATAGATATAGGTGGCCAAGATAGCAAGGTGATTAAAGTAGGAAAAAATGGAACAGTTTTGGACTTTGTTATGAATGACAAGTGTGCAGCTGGGACAGGAAGGTTTTTAGAGGTAATGTCAAAGGTTTTGCAAGTTTCTTTAAAGGATTTTGGAGATATTCATTTGAAAGCTCCAGATTATGTAGAAATAACCAATATTTGTACAGTTTTTGCAGAATCAGAGATAATTACCTTAATCTCTGAAGGGGTTTCTAAAGAAAAAATTATAAAAGGTATTAATTATTCGGTAGCAAAGAGAGCTTTGTCTTTGGCAAAAAGAGTCGGTATTGAGGAAGAAGTTGTAATAAGTGGGGGTGTAGCTAAAAATATGGGAGTTGTAAAAGCTTTAGAGGAATTAATTGGGGTAGAAATAAAAGTTCCTTCTGAACCTCAGATTATGGGTGCATTAGGAGCTGCTCTTTTTGCTAAAGAAATTTCGCAATAAATTATTTTAAAGGGGCAGGTCCTGTGGATTTCCTTATCACTAAATAAGTGTGAATATAGGAGACTACTTTTTCTCCCTTCTCTATGGCTCTTAAAATCAATTCAGCTGCTTTTGTTCCAACTTCTTGTTGGGGAAATACAACAGTGGTAAGGGGTGGGTTTACATAGGAAGCCATCATTATATCGTCTAATCCTACAATGGAAATATCGTCAGGAACTTTTAGTCCTTGATTCTGAACTTCTCTTAGTGCTCCGATGGCCATCATGTCATTAGATGCAAACACTGCTGTAGGTCTTGGATTAAGTTTTAAGATTTTTCTCATGGCTTCTTCTCCACTTCTCATTTTAAAATCACCTTCAAATATCCTATCCTCAGGTAGATCTATTTGATATCTTTTTAGAGCTGTTTTGAAAGCACGAAGTCTTGCCTGAGCAGTTTCTAAATCTAAAGGGCCTGTAATAATAGCAATATCAGTATGTCCTAAATTTACAAGGTGGGTTACTGCCTCGGATATTCCTGATTGAAAATCTACCAAAAGCCCACTTACATCTAAACCTTCGATATTTCTGTCAAAAACTAACACGGGTATCTCATGGAGTTTAAGAAGTTCTATTACTGAATCGTCTAATCGGTTAGTCATTATAATTACTCCGTCTACATTCCTATCAATAAATCTTTTTATAGATGTGCAACCTAAATTAGGATCATAATCAGTATTACATAAGAATAAACTATAGCCATGTTTTAGGAGTACGCTTTCTACTCCGATTACTACTGCTGGGTAGAATGGGTTTGTAACATCACTTATTACTAAACCTATAGTATATGTTTTTTTAACTTCTCTTTCAGGCTTGTATCCCAGTTCTTGGGCTATTTTGAGTATTTTGGTTTTTGTTTCAGGATTAAGAGAGCCTTTATTATTCAAAGCAAAAGAAACAGCAGAAACTGATACTTTTGCTGCTCTTGCAATATCTTTTAATGTTACTTTCTTTTTAATATTTTCTCTTTTCATCTTTTGCCACCATTATCCTTTTAAAATTTTACTTAAAATATACTATTTTTTTATCCTGTAGTCAACTGTTATAAACTTGATTTAGTATCTTCTTGAATGTTGTAGCACTTGAAGAAGAGTTTTAGTAAATTTTTGTAAAAGAGAAATTCTAAGGTAGGAAGCTTAATACATAACGGTCTTTTTGAAAAATGTTATAATGTTGTAAGAAAGATAACTCTGCTGGAAACTTGTCTATGATTTAATATGTTGACAATTACTCAAACAGGGATTAAAATTTAAGTAAAAATTTTAATAAAAATAAAAGTCTAATTTCTGAGTTACTTAATATTATTTTGAGGTTGTACAAAAATGGAAAGGTTTCCAGAAGGGAGGTGATAAAACTAGAAAACATATATATATATCTGAAAATGTTTTTAAAGAAAAAATTAAAGGGTTTATAGGGGGTTAAAAGTTTGTTTATATTAATTGCAGGTTTTGAAAAGATTGACAAAGTATCTGTTCAGCAAGTGTCTCAAAAATTAGACTTGCCTAAAGATTTAGTAGATTAATATCCTTTTGAAGGGAATTTAAGAGATGCTAATGGATTACTAGGAGAAGGCAAAGTAATAGGTCCTAAAATAGGTCAGTATGGGGGTAAAGTAACTTTTACAGATGGAATAAGAGGGAAGGCTTTAGTTTTAGATAAGCGTTGTTCCTGAAGGACATTCATTATTTGGGGGTAGAGCAGGATTCTGGTCTGGTAGTGTGTGGTTTGATGGATGGACAGATGTGAAATTAGAATTTAATAAGTGGTACTACTTTGCATTAACAGTAGATAACGGATTGGTAAGAGTATATATCAACGGAGAAAAAAGATTTAAAGGAGAGAAAGTACAGGATATTTTAAAAGTAGAAAAAGACATATTTGTGTTGGGAGTGAACTGGTGGGCCCCATCCTTTAAAGGAAGAATTGATGAACTGAGAATATAGAACAGAGTTTTGAGCGATGACGAAGTGAAAGAACTTGCTTCAATTATTAATAAGTAAATTTAGGGAGGTGAATTTCTTATGAAAAAGAGTATGATGTTAATTTGGATTTTAGTATTATTAATAATGTGGGGAATAGGCTGTGCTCCAAGAGTATCAGAAGTTCAAGAAGCTATACTTGTTGCCCATTATCAATTTGAAGATAATTTGATAGATTCTACAGGAAATTTTGGAGAAGGAGTGTTTATAGGTAACAAAATAGGAGTGGAAGGGGGTAATGTCACATATACTTCTGGTATAGTTGGAAAAGCAGTTTATTTAGATGGAAATAGTGGTATATTATTGCCTGATAATTTAATCCATTCCTATAATTACTCAATAGCTTTTTGGATTAATGCAGAGCAACTTACAAATTTTACACCATTGTTATTCGGATGTGTTAAAGATAAAAATAATGAATGGTTAAGCATTGTACCTGGAGGACATCCTGCTTATAATAATAAGTTTCAAATTTGGTCGAACTTTAATAATGGAGCTACCTGGTTTGATGGAGTAACAAATATAAACTTTGAGCTTAATAAGTGGTATCATATTGCAGTAGTAGTTAACAATGGAAATCTTTCAGTTTATGTTGATGGCCAAAAACAAG
>CALHTV010000183.1 GCA_938039765.1 uncultured Dictyoglomus sp.
TTGTGTGATTCTTAAGGGTGAGAAAGATATCTATGGAACACGAATTTTTGGGCCTATTCCTCGAGAAATTAAAGAATTAGGCTATGATAAAATCGCTAATTTAGCTCCCGAACTTGTTTAAAAATGAACAAAATTAAAAAAGGTGATTTAGTTTTAATAGTGAAAGGTAAAGATCGAGGTAAAAAGGGTAAGGTTATAAAAGTTATTCCTCGAGAATCAAGAATTATTGTTGAAGGATTAAATCTGGTTAAGAAACATGTAAAACCAAGAAGAACCGGCGAAAAAGGAAAAATTATAGAAATTCCCGCACCAATTTCATGGAGCAATGTTCGATTAATTTGTCCTTCTTGTTCAAAACCAACCAAGGTCGGTTTTCGTCAAGTTAACGAAAAAAAGTTTAGATTTTGTAAGAAGTGCCAAAATATCATTGATTAAAAATCATGCCTTTAAGAGAAACTTTTTATACAGAAATTATTCCTCAACTTAAGAAAGATTTGAATTTAAAAAATGATCTAAGAGTCCCACGCCCTATCAAAGGGGTGGTTCAAATTGGCATTGGAAAACTAATTACGACTCATCCTGAAAGCAAGGATAAAATTATTGAAGATGCTTCTTATATTCTTTCAATGATGACTGGTCAAAAACCTAAAATTGTTACTGCCCGAAAATCAGTTGCTGGTTTTAAATTAAGAAAGGGAATGCCTATTGGATTAAAAGTAACGTTAAGAGGGGAAAGAATGTATGCCTTTTTATATAAATTAATTAATTTGGCTCTCCCAAGGGTTAGAGATTTTTCAGGGGTTTCACCTAATTCCTTCGATGGGAGAGGTAATTACTCTTTAGGATTAAAAGAGCAATTAGTTTTTCCAGAGATTGAATATGATAAGATTGATAGGATAAGAGGAATGGATATTACTATTGTTACTACTGCTAAGACCGATGAAGAGGCAAAAGAGTTACTGACTCTTCTAGGAATGCCTTTTAAAAAATAATCTTAAAAAGAGAGGGAGGAAATTGTGGCTAAGAAATCACAAATTGTAAAATGGCTAAAACCTAAAAAATATAAGGTAAGAGAGTACAATAGATGTAGAATTTGTGGAAGACCAAGAGGTTATATAAGGAAGTTTGGTTTATGTCGTCTTTGTTTTAGGGAGTTGGCTTTAAAGGGCGAAATACCAGGTGTAAGGAAAGCAAGTTGGTAAGGAGGGTTGCTATGACTGTAACAGATCCTATCGCTGATATGCTGGTTAGAATTAAAAATGCCAATATGCGAAGACATCCTTCTGTTGATATTCCTTATTCTAAAATCAAAGAAAAACTAGCCGAAATTCTTTTGAAAGAAGGTTATATAGCTAAATATGAAGTTATAGGTGAAGCTCCTCAAAAATTTATAAAAATTTATTTGAAATACAAAGGTAAAGTGCCTGTTATCCAAGATATGGTAAGGGTAAGTAAGCCTGGAAGAAGATATTATGTAAAGAAAGAGGAAATACCTAGAGTATTAGGAGGATTAGGGATAGCTATTCTCTCTACTTCAAAAGGGATTATGACTGATAAAGAAGCAAAAGCTTTAGGAATAGGTGGAGAACTTATTTGCATGGTATGGTAAAGGAGGAATTAGATTATGTCAAGAATAGGTAAAAAACCAGTTCCAATACCTCAGAATGTACAAGTCGAGATAAGAGAAGGTAATTACGTTATCGTTAAAGGGCCTTTAGGGCAATTGGAAAAGACTTTTCATCCTCTTATTACTGTTAAAAAGGTGGATAATCAAGTAGTGGTAGAGAGAACTAATGATGAAAAGTTTACAAAAGCTCTTCATGGTTTAACAAGAGCTTTGATAAACAATATGGTAATTGGTGTTACACAAGGATTTAAAAAAAGACTAGAATTACAAGGAACAGGGTATAGAGCAAGAGTTCAAGGAAATAAACTTGTACTAGAGGTTGGTTTTTCTCATCCTGTGGAATTGGAGATTCCTACGGGTTTGTCGGTAAATGTCCAAGATAATACTAAGATAAGTATAAAAGGTATTGATAAGGAATTAGTAGGTCAATTTGCGGCTATTGTGAGAAGTATTAGACCTGTAGAGCCTTACAAAGGTAAAGGTATAAGGTATGAAGGAGAAAAAATTAGGCAGAAAGCTGGCAAGGCGGGTAAGAAATAGGAGGTTAGGAATCTATGATTAAAAAAAGGTCAAGGAAAGAACTTAGAAAGATAAGGCATTTAAGAATAAGAAAAAAGATAATGGGAACCCCAGAAAGACCAAGGCTTGCCGTATATAAAAGTCTAAGATATATATATGCTCAGATAATTGATGATACAAAAGGACATACTTTAGTTGCAGCCTCATCTATGGAAAAAGAACTCAGAAGCCAGTTAAAATCTACTAAAAACATAGAAGCAGCAAAACTCGTTGGAGAAGTGATAGCTAAAAGAGCCTTAGAAAAAGGAATCAAAAAGGTGGTTTTTGATAGAGGGGGGTTTTTGTATCATGGTAAAGTAAAGGCTCTTGCTGATAGTGCAAGAGCTGCAGGCCTTGAATTTTAAAAAAGGAGGGAAATGTCCTTGAAAGAGTTAGAACCTGTATTAAAAGAAAGAGTAATTGAGATAAGAAGAGTAGCAAAAGTGGTTGCGGGAGGTAAAAATTTGCGGTTCAGAGCGTTAGTAGTAGTAGGAGATGAGCAAGGTACAGTAGGAGTTGGTATAGCAAAGGCAGCTGAAGTTCCGGATGCTATTAGGAAAGCGATAAGAAAAGCTAAAAGGAATGCAATAAAAGTGGCTATTAGTAAAGGTACAATTCCTCATGAAGTTGTGGGGAAGTTGGGTGCATCTAGGATACTTCTAAAACCAGCTGCTCCTGGAACTGGAGTTATTGCAGGAGGTGCTGCTAGAGCAGTTTTAGAATTGGCAGGAATAAAGAATGTGTTGGCTAAATCTTTAGGCTCTACTACAGCAATAAATTTAGCTCAAGCTACTTTTGAGGCCTTAAAAAAATTGAGATCTCTCCCAGAAGTTGCAGAAATGAGAGATAAGTCAATAAATGAAATCATTGGTATAAAAAAAGAAGAGAAAAAGGGAAATGAGGAGGGAGAAAATTGAAACTATATGAATTAAAACCTAAATTAGGCTCTAGAAAAAAGCCAAAAAGGTGGGGTTGTGGTTACGCTGCTTCAGGTAAATATGCAGGAAGAGGTATGGGAGGTCAAAATGCAAGAACAGGAGATGGAGTACGCCCTGGTTTTGAGGGAGGTCAAACTCCCTTAACAAGGCGTCTTCCTAAAATGGATGGAATTCCTCGGGCTCCTAGAAGAAAATATGCTATAGTGAATTTGTCTGTCTTAGATAAAAAATTTGAGGCAAACGAATTAGTAGATCCTAATGTACTCCTGGAAAGAAAAATAATAAAGGATTTAAAATTTGGAGTTAAGATTTTAGGTGATGGAGAACTTACAAAACCTCTCCTGGTAAGAGCACATGCTTTTTCTGAAAAAGCCCGCGAGAAGATTGAAAGTGTGGGCGGAAAAGCTGAGGTGATTGAGTAGTGTTTGATACTTTGATTAGAGCTTTTAGAATACCTGACTTAAGAAAGAAAATACTTTTTACTCTTTTTATTTTTGCTGTATATCGTTTAGGATCCCATATTCCAGTTCCAGGAGTAGATAGAGTAGCTTTAGCCAACCTCTTTAAAACCCAAGGAGCTTTAGGATTTTTAGATCTTTTTACAGGTGGAGCTTTAGCTAGATTTTCTATATTTTCTATGGGAATCATTCCTTTCATTAATGCCTCAATTATGATGGAACTTCTGACAGCTGTGTTTCCCTCTTTAGCACAGTTGAAAAAAGAAGAAGACGGAAGAAAAAAATTGACTCGATACGCAAGGAATTTATCAGTTCTTCTTGCTGCAATAGAGGCTTTAGGATTAACTATTTTCATGCATAATTTTAAAGTTATTCCAAGTTTAAGTTTACTTTATGTAATAAGCAGTGTGATTACACTAACTGCAGGAAGTACTTTTATTATGTGGTTAGGAGAGCAAATTTCTCAATATGGAATAGGGAATGGAGTTTCGCTTATTATATTGACTTCGATTGTTGCCCGCTTTCCCACTGATTTAGCAAGAACTTTTGCTCTTTTAAGTAGAGGAGAAATAGGTATTTTAAATGTTATGGTATTCTTTGTCTTGTTAGCTCTAATAATAGTTGGGGTAGTTTGGGTAGAAAGTGCTGAAAGAAGAATTCCAGTACAATATTCACGAAGGATTGTAGGAAGGAGAGTATATGGAGGACAAAATACTTATTTACCATTAAAATTAAATCAAGCAGGTGTTATTCCTATAATTTTTGCGATTACAATTTTGATGGTTCCTCAGACTTTTATCCCTATAGTAAAAATAAATTGGTTAAAAGCCTTTTTAAGTATATTTTCAAGCAATTCTGTCTTATATCCTATTCTATATTTCCTTTTAGTTTTAGGGTTTACTTATTTTTATTCTTCAATTGTTTTTGATCCTTCTGACTTAGCTGAAAACTTTAAAAAATATGGGGGATTTATACCAGGAGTAAGACCTGGCAAACCAACAGAAGAATATCTTTCGAGAACTTTAAACCGATTAAACTTTTTTGGCGGAATTTTTTTGGGGTTAATTGCTCTTTTACCTACATTTATAGAAAGGATAACTGGAGTTACAG
>CALHTV010000184.1 GCA_938039765.1 uncultured Dictyoglomus sp.
CCTGGGGAAGACGCACGATCCCGCCCCTTTCCAGGCTCCTCCTGGCGTCGTCCGCCCCTTCTCTATCTAAATTTCTTTGGGTTTTTAAATAAAAGATCTTTATAGGTTTAATAAGATCTTCAGAATCGTAGGAGGGATTATTGACTCTTTTAGAGACAGGATAAGCCTCCATCTCCTCAGAGGGATAGGGTTTAAGGAGAGAGAGGAGTTTAGTTATATTTTTTTCCTCTTTATTAATCCAAATTTTTTCATCCTCGCTTCTTAGGATTACAGGCATTCGGTTGTGTATTTCTCTTACTAGGTCATTAGGTTCTGTAGTAATTATGGTAAAAGTTTTTATCAATTTTCCATCTTCTCTTTTCCATATGTCATAAAGTCCTGCAAAGGCAAAAATTGAATTATCTTTTAATTTTATATAATAAGGTATTTTTTCTTTTCCTTCTTTTTTCCATTCATAGAATCCATCAGCAGGGATGAGACATCTTCTTTTTAAAAAAGAGTCTTTAAAGGCTGGTTTTTCAAGCAGAGATTCTGCTCTTGCATTTATTAATTCATTACCTATTCTAGGATCTTTTGCCCAATGAGGAATAAGTCCCCATACCATTTCTTCTATTTTGTTAGGACTTTCTTGGAATACTATGGGTACAGGCTGGTTAGGAGAAATGTTATATCTTTTCTTAAGAGTTATTTCTCCTATAATTTCAGCTTCAAATCTCTTGGGAAGTTCTTCTATTTGTATTAAACTAAATCTTCCACACATACTTTTATTATATACCTTTAAAAAACAAAAATAAAAAGGGGAAAAGGGCTAATTTAGCTCTTTTCCCCTACTTTTATATATTTCAGAATTCTAAAGAAAAACCTATTACATGTTGATTACTAAGGTCCTTTGTATATAAAAAGGCATAATCAAACTGCAATCTTTGCGCTTTTAGACCTAAGCCAAAGCTTATAGAATTACTCTCACCATTATACCCCATTCTTAAGGCTATAGGAGTTTTAGGAATATTAGATTCTAATCCTAATTTTAGTCTTTGATAGAAATACATTTTGTCAAAAAATGAAAAATCAAAGGCAAATAGAAGAGGTATATTTCCTATTTGAAATTTTAGAGAAGTACCTATCACTAAATCTTTTCTTCCAGCACTTTCAGTAGTTCCTGTAGACCAGCTTATAAAGCTTATAGGATTGTATAGTACTACTCCAATTTTTACATTAGGATTTAGATTGTAAATAGCCCCTAAGTCTAATCCAAAACCTGAAGCACTTCCTGTATCCAAAGTAGCTAAGTAAAGGTATATGGTTCCTCCAAGACTTAAATTGGGATTTATCTTTTTGGCAAAGGATCCTTGGAAGGCGTTTTCTGAGAAAGGATAAAGTAGCTCTTCAGGACTTATAACTCCTTTATTTTGAAATCCAAATCCCAAAGATATATTAGGTAAGTTTATGCCTCCTCCAATAAATTCTACCCTTGTAAAGCCTTCTGGGATTTGTAAATGGTTAAAGCCTATAATTTTTAGAGGAAAGTCTACTAATCCAGCAGGATTATAAATCAAAGCTCCTAAGTCGTCAGAGACAGCTACATAAGCTTCTCCCATTCCTGCAGATCTTGCATTCAATATCATGGGGGAGAAGACTCCCCCTGTATCACTAGCTAAGCTAAAGGAAATTGTTGATAGAATGATTATAGTAACAATTAATAACTTTTTCATTTTTACTCCTCCTTAAAGGAAGTTCTATAAAAAACTATTTTAAAATTCCAATGAATCTGTTTATTCTTGCTTCTCCCTGTTTTGATTTAGCCACAATTTGGAAGATATAAAGTCCATTCTTTAGTATTTCTCCTTTCCAATTTATTCCTTCCCATAAAATTTGATAATCTCCAGCTGGTAAATAGCCTAAGTCTAATTCGTAAAGTTTTGTCCCTCCTAGGGTATAAACAATAAATTTGACATCAGCAGGTTGATTTATATTGAAAAATATTTCTGCAGGTCCCTCTTTGGGATTGAAAGATTTTGAGAATTTTGTGACATTTATTAGGGAAAGAGGAAGATCTGAGGTAATATTAGTTGTATAATTTTTCATAATAGTGTTATTAGCTTCATCTTTTGCTGTAATCTCGATTATATAGGTTCCAGCATTTTGAACTGCTCCACTTTCGTCTTTACCATCCCAAATATAGATATAACTTCCATTATTTACTTTTGAGTTATCAACTAACGTCTTTATTAAAAGATTCTTTTTCCCATTTAAGGTATTGTAGATTTTTACTGTTATGTAGGAATATCCTAGATTATCATTTACTGTTAAATTGATATTACAAGTCTCATTTTTATTTGGATTGAAAGAAGTTTTAACCGTTGCTATTAAAGTTGGGGGTGCAAGGAGTTCTTCTCTTACTTTTTGGATTATATTTCCTGTTATATTGTAATCTACACCCTCAAGTCCAAAGGCAAAGTATACTACTGCAAAATGTTTCTCTGGATCTATATATCTTAGTCCTGCAGTACCGGAGGATGCTATTGCTTTGTTTACAATAGATGGAGCTTTTTGTTCCTTTATCTTTTCAGGGAGTTTTATTGTGGGAATAATTGGAGATACTGTACCTTGATAGTAAATAAGTATAGGTTGTGCTCCTTCTAAGGGATCGATTTCGTCAGGATATCCTTGGTTTTGGGCTGAATTTTGAGAATTAAGGATAATATTTAATCCATAGAAGATAGTATTTTCTAAACCTTTAATGGTGTAAATATCAGTACTATCTTGTACAAATTCTGCTTTTAGATAATTATTATAGAAGTTTGGATTTATATACCCAGCTGAATAACCCCATCCTAAATCTTGACTTGTAATAAATAATTTTCCACCATTATCTAAATATTTCATTATCTCATTTTGGATACTTGGATCATATATTGCTCCCCAATCTCCACCCCATATTACCCAATCAAAATATGCCATAAAGGAAGAATCAGGAACTAACTGATCTTTAAACACATCAAATATGAAATAAGAGACTTGAGCGTCTTGTAGGGCCTTCTCATAATAAGGAGCTATATTGAATTCTCCACCATCATCGGCTACTAATAGAGCTTCCAAATAAGATGGGGTTGTAAAGGAAATGGTTGTCCAAGGAGAAACACCATTATCATTTTTAGCTCTAATCCTTGCGTAGTATGTTTTTCCAAGGTTAAAGGTTTTTCCAAAAGGTACTCTAAATTGAGTGTAAGGAAGAGATATATTTATTATCAAGTTGTTAAAGTTAGGATCTTCTGCTAATTGTAAGTCATAACTTGTAGCATATTCAACAGCTTCCCACTGGAAAAGTGGCCTTATAGTCATGGGATTTTTATCCTGCCACGCTAAATGGTTGATAAAGGATGGTGCTGTTGGAACGCCTGGGGATTTTACATAAATATCACAGATAATATTCTCTCCAGAGACTTTTATATTTTTTACTGCTACACCTGTAGCTATCTCTCCATAAGCTTTGCTATTAGGGGTACTATTTTCATCAAAAGTGGTGTTATTTGTAGATCCTGGATAAGGGTGCCCTGTATTTCCTGAAGACAATCTTTTTTCCAATTCCCAAAGTCCATTTGCTTGTTCTAATGCTACTAAATAGTGTCGAGAGGGGTCTAAACCTGGATACCATTCATAATCGTTTTGGGTTTTTACATCTTCATCTACATGGTATATAAGAAGTCCTGAGCCTCTGAGGTAAGCATCAAAACCTATTCTTTGTCTGTTTTCAAGAAGGAAGTATTGAGGTCCTTCAAAACCGTCAGTCCAAAGTTTATATACCACAGGCTCAGTCTCTATAGGAGGAATCTCTACATTAATTAAATTGTTCTTTGGAACTATAGGGTTTATCCAACCAAGCTTAATTTTACACCAAGCATCAAAATGGGAAGGACCTCCTCCTAGAGTGTATCCTCCAGGACCTAAAGGTCCATTCCAAGATCCACCTGCCATAAGGCTCCATCTTCCAAGTCCGAAGGAAGAATAATCTCTGTCATAGAGGTCAGGAAGTTTTCCAAAGGAATGTCCCATTTCATGCACAAATACACCCACTGTTTGAGGTACAATAATAGGATTTCCTTGAGGATCATAATCCTCCATATATTCCGGTTCAATAGAATATCTTATAGGAACCTTAGTTCCATTAATATTTACATAGACTGTTGATGCATGAGACCAAATATCATTTGCATCTCCTGTCCATTCTGCTCCTTGTCCACTGTGGATTACAAAAACTACCTCATAGTTTCTTAAATCATATCCAGAATTTACTGCATGTTGCAAAACTTCTTGGACTAATACAAAAACTCCACCATTAAATCCATTATTGTTATCATTTATATAGTAGGTATAAGTATTTTGGGCTGTATACCATGGAAGAACTGTAGCAGTTATGTCGAATTGGTTGTATGAATTTTCTCTATAGAACTCTCTCACACTACCCACATTGTATGGATTTATATTACTCCAATCTGTCCCAATACTATTGAAAAGAATATCAAAATAATTAGAAGGAATGACACTATCTGGTTGTCTTGGTTTATCGATGAATTCCACAGGTATTACTATGGCTTTTCCTATACCTTGGGCCCTTTCAATTATTCCATATATTTTTGTTCCCTGAGGAATATTTGATGGGGTTACCTCTGGAAGTTGTGGGAGTTTTACTTTCTTCTCTAATATTTTTTCGTGGGGTGGCATTATTTTTATCTTTGTTAATGGCATAACTTGAGCAAAAGATAGGTTAATAAGTAAAAATAAGAT
>CALHTV010000185.1 GCA_938039765.1 uncultured Dictyoglomus sp.
ATAGAGGGAGGTGATATTTTAGAAATATTACGATTCTTTTTAAAAATTTTCTTCTCTATAAACTTTTAAGGGGGGATATTATGAAGAAACTCTCAATTTTAATGACTGAATTAAAGATATTCTTTTCAATAGTATTTCCTACAATGAGATCTGCTTATGCAGCAGGAGCTATTTGGGCTTTCATGAATAGTTGGAATTCATATCTCTGGCCTTTAGTAATACTTCAAAGTGAAAAAAATAAAACTATGCCTCTTCTTATCTCTACTTTGGCTTCAGGTTACATACCTGATTTTGGAGTTATAATGACAGCAGTAGTGATAGCCACATTACCAATGATTATCGTATTCTTTACCTTGCAAAACTACTTTATACAAAGTATATTGGGCTCTATGAAACAATAATTCAACTTCTTTACATTTACCCAAAAGTCAAGTTATCATTATCATAAACATTTAAAAGATAGGAGGTATTATTTTATGATAAATCCCAAACTCCCATATATTTGGTATGGGGGAGATTATAATCCAGAACAATGGAGCAAAGATATATGGCAAGAAGACATAAGATTATTTAAATTGGCAAACATAAACATAGCTACAGTAAATGTATTTTCTTGGTCTCTTTTACAACCTTCAGAGGATGAATATGATTTTTCACTATTAGATGAAATTATTGAAAAATTGTACGAAAATGGAATATATATTTGCCTTGCTACTTCCACTGCCTCTCAACCCCACTGGATGTCTGTCAAATACCCAGAGGTCCTCCCTGTTGATATAAATGGAAATAAAAGATCCCATGGAGGTAGAGTAAATTTTTGTCCCAATAGTAAGATTTATAGATACTTCTCAGGAAAATTAGTAGAAAAATTAGCAGAAAGATATGCAAACCATCCAGCAATTGTAGTATGGCATATTGCTAATGAGTATGGAACCTATTGCTATTGTGAGACTTGCGAAAAAGAATTTAGAGAATGGCTTAAGAAAAAATATGGTACTTTAGAAGAGCTAAATAAAAGATGGTATACAACTTTTTGGGGACAAACTATTTATGACTGGAATGAGATAACAGTACCTACTTTAAGAAATGTTATCTTTCATCATTGGATTACAGGAAAATTATCTACAGTTGCTCAAGGAATGGTACTTGATTATTATCGTTTTATGAATGAGAGTATTTTGGAATGTTATTTAAACGAATATAGAATCATTAAGAAATATAATCCTAATATACCTGTAACTACCAATTTGATGGGAACATTCAAACCTTTAAATTATTTTGAATGGGCAAAACATATGGATGTAGTTTCCTGGGATAGTTATCCCTTTTATGAGGATGATTATATAAATGTAGCCTTTAGACATGCTCTAATGAGAGGCTTAAAACAAGGAGAACCATTTATGCTAATGGAACAAACCCCAAGCCAAACTAATTGGCACCCCTACTGCTATATTAAAAGACCTAAAGTTATGAGACTTTTAAGCTACCAAGCCTTAGCTCAAGGGGCTGATACAGTAATGTTTTTCCAATTAAGGCAATCAAGAGGTGGTCCTGAGAAATTCCACGGCGCAGTTATATCCCACGCAGGCCATGAAAACACAAGAGTTTTTCGAGAGGTAAAAGAGCTTGGAGAAGAGTTAAAAAAACTAGGAGATAAAATATTAGGCAGTAAAGTAAACTCTCAAACTGCTGTATTATTCGACTGGGAAAACTGGTGGGCTCTTGAAAACTCTCAAGGTCCAAGCGCTGCTATAAATTATCCCCAAGGAGTAGAAAGCTATTATAGAGCTTTATTTGAAAATCAATTAGGAGTAGATATCATAGGAATAGAAGATAATTTTGAAAAATATAAACTCATAGTAGCCCCACTACTTTATATGATTAAGCCAGGTTTAGAGGAAAAAATAAAAAACTATGTTGAAAAGGGGGGAATTTTTATAACAACTACTCTTAGTGGAATTGTAGATGAAAACGATCTGGTATATTTGGGGGGATATCCTGGACCTTTGAGGGAAATATTAGGTATATGGGTAGAAGAGTTTGATGCTCTTCCTCCCGAAGTTAAAAATGAGATTGTGATTCAAACTGATTATAAACCATATTTTTCAAGAGAAAGCTATGAATGTAATTTAGTTTTTGATGTAATTCATATGGAAAAAGATACAGTAAGAGCAATAGGGTTATATAAAAAGGACTATTACAAAGGTTCTCCTGTGGTTACTGTAAATAAATATAGAAATGGTTTTGCTTATTATATAGGAACTTTTCCCTCTAAAGAATTTTTAAAAGAATTTATAAAATATATTTCCCAAACCCATAAAATTGAACCTCTATTTAAAGATGTCCCCTATGGAATAGAAATAACACAAAGGGTAAAAGATGGGAAAGTTTTCACTTTCTTATTAAATCACTCAGAAGAAATCAAAACTATAAACATTGGAGGAAAGAAAAAAGATCTCCTTACAGGCAGAGAATATGAAGGCCTAATAGATATTTATCCAAGGGAAGTATTAATCTTAGAAGATTAAGGGGAGGGGGAACATCCCCTCCTTATTTATTACCTAAAATCCATTCTCCAATATCTCTTATCACGTACTCAGGAATATGTCCCTCTTTAAAGTACTCTTCAGGAGTACTTTTCCCTTCTCCTTCCATAAATAAGTGATTGAGTTTAGGATAAAGTTTCAAAGTAATATTCTCCTTTGAAGATAATCGGCCCCATCTCTCAAAATCTTTTATAGTTACCTGATAATCTCTTTCTCCTTGCATAATTAAAGCTGGGATATTAAGTCTATCTAAAATTTCAACAGGATCATGGCTTTTCAAATCAGCCCAATACTTAACAGGAATTTCCAAGATAGTCATGGAAGGAGCATACTTTTGAGTAAGATTTTCATCTTTTAATTTCATAATTTCAGATTCTACAAGCTTAAGCTGAGCTTCTTCCTCCTCACTAATTTTCCCATCTAACATTACTAAATAATTTAATTGCTCCCATATGAGATCTTCTAGGAATCTTGTAGCACCAGCCATAATTATTAATCCAGACACATCTTTACTTAAATCGGCAATTCTTGGGGCAAGCATTCCTCCAAGACTATGACCTAAGATGAATATTTTATTTCTATCAATCTCAGGAATAGTTTTCAAAAATTCTATAGCATATATAACATCTTCTATCACTTCCTCCATTACCGTATAACCTTCTTCAGACTCTAAAAACCTTTCAGGATAAACTTTTGTTCTCTTATCATATCTTAAACTTGCAATTCCAATACTTCCTAAACCCCAAGCAAGATCCCTAAAAATTTTGTTTGGGCCTATGCTCTCATCCATATCATTAGGCCCACTTCCATGTACCAAAATAACTACAGGAAATGGACCATCTCCTTTAGGAATTACAAGCTTCCCTGGTAAAGGAAGTTCTTTTCCAATTTTTATATCTCTCTCTTCAAAAGAATCTAAATTTACATAAGATGGAGGATTATAAACTTTTCTAGGAGGAGCTTGTTGGAAAAGGAGACCTACTATCTTTTTATTAAAAAAAACAAATTTTATATCCACATCCATTAAAGAAAACTCACAAGTTAGATATACTATCTTGTAAATTCCAGAATCTTCAGCTCTTACCCCTAGAAAACCTTTAAAACCTCCTATTTGATTATTGATACTTTCCCATATCTCTTGAAGTTTTGAAGAAGGAATAAGAGCTTTAACAGAATCATCAAAAAACGTACTAGCTTCCTCATATCTTCCTTCTAAAAGTAGGTTTATAAAATTTTCTGCAATTTTCTCCTCAGTATCCTGAGCAAAGGCTAAAGTAAAGAGAAAAAGAAGAAATAAAATAACCCAAAAAAACCTTTTCATATTTAAGCC
The DNA here is from genome assembly GCA_938039765.1 of uncultured Dictyoglomus sp. Classification (GTDB taxonomy): domain Bacteria; phylum Dictyoglomota; class Dictyoglomia; order Dictyoglomales; family Dictyoglomaceae; genus Dictyoglomus. The sequence goes on from CALHTV010000185.1 coordinate 3,877, forward strand.
TCCCTTCTATATCCTTTTCTTAGAAATATGTAAAAAACTTTCGTTAACTACGGAGAAGGAAAGAAGAAGGAAAGAAGCTAAATAACATATATCTACCCAATTTAAAATACCATAATTTTTAAAAACATAAGTAAAATCTATATCTGAAACCCCCATTAAAGCTATCCCTATAATAAAATAAGAATAACTCTTAGCTACTTTCCCTCCCCAAATTCCTATAATAATCATAAAAGCAAAAAGAACTAAAATAAAATCTCCAACAATATAAAAGATATGGAGAATTTTAGAAAATAAGTCCATGTCTTTAGTAGCAAGAATAGGAAGAAGAACTCCTTGAAATAAAAGTATGACAAAAATTAAACCGATGATTGAGATCATAATCTTTTCAGAAGTAGCAAAATTTATATTTAACAACCTTATAAAATATAATAGAAAAATAAAAGCCAAAATATAAAACATTACATAAAAAAAATCTGATATCCCCGGAAAAGAAGCTTCCTTTTTAAAAAAAATAGCGTAATAATTCCAGACAGTATCTCCAATAAAAAGAAATATCAAGCCTAATACTACAAAAAACCATCCTATCCAACCTTTCCACTTCCTCTCAATACTAAGAAAGCAATAAATTGCTATCCCTAAGGCAATAGTTATAGAAAGCTGATATAAAATAGGATAAATTATTTCATTTTTCAAAGAGTTATATTCTACTCCTAAAAAAATCAAAAAAGGTACTAAAAAAAGAAAAATAAAAGTTAAACCAATCCTTTTAAAAATCTTTGAATTCACTCGAATCTCCCTCCTTAGAAT
>CALHTV010000186.1 GCA_938039765.1 uncultured Dictyoglomus sp.
GATAAAAAATATTCTGTTTATGAACTTGCTCAAAATTTGATAATTGATTTTGGAAGTTTAAAGAGAATTGCAGAGGTTGGAATAGGAGAGCTTATTAAATATCCTGGAATTGGTGTTACCAAGGCTATTCAAATAAAAGCAAGTATTGAACTTGGAAGAAGGATATTTTCTGAGAAAAAGAGCTACTTTGTGGAAAGCATCTCAAATCCTTATGACGCTTTTTTAATCTTTAAGGAAGATATGTTTGATCTAAAAGAAGAGCATCTTTTTTGTATTTATATGGATATAAAGAATAAGTGTTTGAGTAAAAGGCTTATTGCAAAAGGCGATTTGAATATTGTGTATGCTTCTCCAAGGGATATTTTTAAATATGCTCTTCAGGAGAATTCTGCTAAAATAATTCTTGCTCATAATCATCCATCGGGAGATCTTACTCCCAGTGAAGATGATGTAATCTTTACAAAGAGATTAATTGAGGCTGGAAAAATTTTAGGGATTGAGGTTCTTGATCATCTCATTATCCACAATGAAGATTATTTGAGTTTGAAGGAAAAAAATTTTATATAATCTTATTATGGAGCAGAAATCTCTGTGGGATCTTTTTCAAGAAAATACCGAGAAAGAGTCCAAAAGGAAGATTCTGATTATTGATGGCTCAAGCCTCATATACAGGGTTTATTACGCCCTTCCCCCTTTAAAGACAAAAAATGGTGAATTAACTAATGCTCTTTATGGCTTCATAAGAATACTTTTAAAGGCCGTAGAAGATTTTAATCCTGATCTTGTAGGCGTTGCCTTTGATAGACCTGAACCTACTTTTAGGCATGTGATTTATAAAGAGTATAAGGCTAAGAGACCACCTATGAAGGATGATTTGAAAGCGCAGATACCATGGATAAGAGAATTTCTAAGGTTAAATGATATACCTCTATTGGAAGAGCCTGGCTATGAAGCGGATGATATAATAGCTACTATAGTGAATAAATATAAGGATGATTTAAAATATATTCTCTCTGGAGATTTAGATCTTTTGCAATTAGTCTCGGACAAAACCTTTCTAATACATCCTCAAAAGGGAATTACTGAGTTTACTATTTATGATCCAAAAGCTGTAAAGGATAGGTTTGGAGTAGAGCCCTATAAGATTCCCTTATACAAAGTATTAGTAGGGGACGAATCTGATAATATTCCAGGAGTAAATGGAATAGGTCCTAAAAAGGCCTCAAAGATTCTTGAGAAAATTTCAAGTGTAGATGAATTTAAAAGTAAAATAAAAGTTTTGGATAGTGATTTAAGGGAGCTTATTGAGAAAAATTGGAATATTATTGAAAGAAATTTAGAACTTGTTACTTTAAAAAATATAGATAAGGATCTTATTCTTAAACCCTTCGAGATTAAAAGAGATGAAAAAGTAATAGATTTTTTGAAGAGATATGAACTTAAGAGTATTCTTCAAAAGTTATTTCCTGATCTTCAAGAGGAAGAAAATATAGAGATTAAAGATGTCGAAGAGATCAATTTTAATGAGGTAGAAAAAGAAGGCTACTTTGCCTTTAAATGTCTTGGAGATAGGGCTTTTGAGGGTATTTCTCTTTCCTTCAAGGAGGGGGAAGGATATTTTATATCTCCTTTTGATTTCAATAATGAGATAAGAAAGAAGATTGAAAATATAATTTCTTCAGAGAATGTTAAAAAAATTGGCTCTTATATTCAAAGAGATTTACATTTTTTAAACTGTAAAATAAAGGGCGATGTATTTGATGTTAGTCTCGCATCTTATCTTTTGAACCCTGAAAGACAAAATCACTCTCTTGATATTTTGATAGGAGAGTATCTAAATAAAACCTCTTTTATTCCTCAAAAATACGCTGGTTATCTTTTTCCGTTAAAGTCTATTCTGGAGGAGAGGATAAAGAATGAAGGGTTAGAATTTGTACTTTATAACATAGAGATTCCATTAATCCCTGTACTTTACTCCATGGAGAAGTGGGGGATAAAGGTAGATAAGGAATATTTAAAACAGCTTTCTGATGAATTCTGCGAGAGAATTAAAAAATTGGAAGAAGAGATATATGAACTTGCAGGAACCAGATTTAATCTCAATTCTCCAAAACAACTTTCTGAAGTTTTATTTGAGAGGTTAAAACTTCCTTCTGGTAAGAAAGGAAAAACAGGATATTCTACGTCGTCTTCTGTGCTTCAAAACTTAATAAATGCTCATCCTATAGTGAGAAAAATCCTCCAATATAGAGAACTCTATAAATTGAAGAGTACTTATGTGGATGCTATTCCTAATCTGGTTAATCCACAAACAGGTAGAGTTCATACAAAATTTAATCCTACAGGTACAGCTACAGGAAGAATAAGTAGTAGTGAACCTAATCTTCAGAATATTCCTATAAAAAGTGAAGAAGGTAGAAAGATAAGAAGAGCCTTCGTGTCAGAAGATGGATATTTTCTTGTATCTCTTGATTATTCTCAGATAGAGCTAAGGATTATGGCTCATCTTTCTCAGGAGCCTAAATTAATATCTGCCTTCCAAAAAGGAGAGGATATTCATAGAAGAACAGCATCGGAGATTTTTGGAGTGCCAGAGGAAGAAGTTGATGATCTTTTAAGGTCAAGGGCAAAGGCCGTTAATTTTGGAATTATTTATGGTATCTCTTCTTTTGGACTTTCTGAGACTGTAAGTATTACACCAGAAGAGGCAGAGAAATTTATAGACTCGTATTTTAAGCACTATCCAAGAGTGAAGCTTTTTATAGATAAGACTATTCATGAGGCAAGAGAAAAACTGTACGTTAAAACCTTATTTGGCAGAAAAAGATATATTCCTGAGATTAAGAGCATAAATAAACAGGTAAGGAATGCCTATGAAAGGATAGCAATAAATGCGCCAATTCAGGGAACAGCTGCTGATATTATAAAACTTGCCATGATAGAAATTTACAAGGAGATTGAAAATAAAAATCTCAAGTCAAGAATACTCCTTCAAATTCATGATGAGCTTATTCTTGAAGTGCCAGAGGAGGAGATGGAATTTACTCCTTTAATGGCAAAGGAAAAAATGGAAAAGGTGGTAGAACTTTCGGTTCCTCTTGTAGTTGAAATCTCGGTAGGTAAAAATCT
>CALHTV010000187.1 GCA_938039765.1 uncultured Dictyoglomus sp.
TTTGCTTCTTCAATTGCTCTTTCATAATCTTTCGTTTTCAGTTTCAAAAGTAATTGTCCCTCTCTTACCTTTTCATCTTTCTCAACAAAGATTTCTTCAACCTCTCCTGAAATCTTAGGTTTAATATCAATTTGATCTGTACTTGAAATTTGTCCTGAGCCAGAAACCGAAAGAACAATTTCGCCTTTTTGAACCTCAGCTAAAATATAACGGATTTGGTTTTCTTTTTTTAAAAAATTTTTACAAAGTTACCACTTTACCTATAGAGTTTGACAATATAATATTAAAAGAAAGAATAATAAAAGGAAAAATTGTAAGAATTTTATGACGGAATTAGACTTTATAAAAAGGAATTGGGAAAGAGTACTTGAGAGAATAAAGGAAACTGCTGAAAAGCGTGGAAGAAAAAGCGAAGAAATTGAAGTGGTAGCTGTGGCAAAAGGCTTTCCTCCAGAGTATATTCGAGAGGCGATAAATGCTGGAATTACTAAAATTGGAGAGAATAGAGTACAAGAAGCTGAAAAAAAGATAAGTCAGTTAAAAGATTTAACTTGCGAATGGCATATGGTAGGACATTTGCAAAAAAATAAGGTTAAAAAGGCTATTAAATTATTTTCTCTCATTCATTCTCTAGACAGATTAGAGCTTGCTTATGAGATAGATAAAATTGCTCAAAGAGAAAATTTACAAGTAAAGGTTTTAATTCAGCTTAATTTGTCTCAAGAACCAACAAAGCATGGTTTTATAGAAACAGAGTTTTGGAAGCTGTATGATAAAATTTTTGAACTTAAGAATATAAAAGTAATGGGATTAATGACGATAGGGCCCTTAACTGATGATAAGTCTGAAATAAGAAAGGTCTTTAAAAAATTGTATAATATATGGGATAGATTGAGAACAGAAGTGAAAATAGATATTCCTTACCTATCTATGGGTATGTCCGAGGATTTTGACATTGCTATTGAGGAAGGAGCTAACCTTTTGAGGTTAGGTAGAATAATATTTTCAAAAGAGTTTGAGGTGAGAAGATGAAAAAGATTCTTTTAGTAGAAGACGATAAGGGAATTGTAAATTCTTTGTCTATTTTATTGAATAAGGAGGGATATGAAGTAGAAATAGCATATGATGGGATTGAAGCTTTAAACAAATTTAAACTTTTTAATCCTGATCTAGTACTTTTAGATATTATGTTGCCTGAAAAAGATGGATGGGAAGTTTGTAAAGAAATAAGAAAAATAAGTAATGTGCCTATAATAATGTTAACAGCTAAAGATGAGGAAGTAGATAAAGTTTTAGGTCTAAAAATAGGAGCAGACGATTATATTACAAAGCCTTTTGGTGCTAAAGAACTTTTGGCACGAATTGAAGCGGTGCTTAGAAGATATCAATCAGATATTTCAAAAAGTCAAAAAATTGTTGCTCCTCCTTTCGAAATGGATTTAGTGAAAAGAACAGTGAAAGTAAAAGGAAAAGAAGTGAATCTATCTTATAGAGAATTTGAAATTTTAAAATTGCTTCTTTCTTCTCCCGGAAGAGTATGGACTAGAGATATGATAATTAAGCATATTTGGGGAGAGAATTTTTGGGGTGAACCTAGGGCTGTTGATGTTTACATTAGATGGTTAAGGGAAAAGGTCGAGGATGATCCGAGTCGTCCTAAATATATTATTACTGTAAGAAATTTAGGATATAAGTTTCAGGAGGCGATAGAAAATAAGCACGATTGAAAAAAGGTGGGAAATATTAACTGAAAATATACCAGTAGGAATTGTTATAGTTAACGAAGATGGTATAGTTATATTTGCAAATAATAAAGTAAAGGAAATTTTTGATATTCAGAACAACAAAAATAACAAGAAATTATTGGAACTGATCCCTGATTACGAAATTGACGATCTCTTCAAGAAGACTTTAGAAAACAAAAACTATAACAAAATCTCTCTAAATTTTTGGGGAAAAGAAAAAAAATACTTAGAAATAGAGGCTTTCTATATTAAAGAAAACAAAGAAGTAATGCTGATAGTTAATGACTATACACCACTTAATAGAATGGAAGAAAATTTTAAAGAATTTTTAGGAAATGCGTCTCATGAATTGAGAACACCTCTTACTTCGATTCAGATATTGATTGACCTTTTTTCAGAGAGGAAAATCACCTTGGAAGAGATTTATAATGAATTCTTTCCCCATTTAAGGAAGGAAGTAGAAAGGATGTCAAAACTTGTTAGCAATTTACTTAACTTATCTCGGTTAGAGGCTGGGGTTATAGAACTCCAACTCAAGGATGTTAATTTAAACGAGATAGTATTTGATATTGTGGAGAGATTAACTCCTCATATTTCTAAGAAAAACTTAAATGTTACTTTAAAAATACCAGAAAGAGTCGTAATAACGGCTGATCCTCAACATTTAGATACTATAATCTTCAATATTGTAGAAAATGCTGTTAAATACACTCCTCCAGCTGGATCTATAGATATTGGGGTTGAGGAAAATGTTAACAATATCTCTCTTTGGATTAAGGATACAGGTATAGGAATTCCTGAAAAAGATTTGCCAAGAATTTTTGACCGCTTCTATAGAGTGAGTAAGTCTAGAACTAATGAAGATGGTTTTAGTACTGGTCTTGGACTTTCTATAGTGAAAAAACTAGTAGAAAGACATGGTTGGGAGATAAAAGTAGAGAGTGAGGTTAATAAAGGTACAAAATTTGAAATAATAATTCCAAAAGGAAAGGATGGGAAAAGGAGTGATTAACTTTAAACCTTTAAAGGCTTTAAGGTTTAATCCTACTTTACCTTTGGAAAAGTTAATAGCACCACCCTATGACGTTATACCAAAAGAAGAGAGAGATAATTTCCTTAAAATGCATTCCTATAATATCACCCATCTTACTTTAGGGGATAAAATTCCTACAGACTATAATGAGATTAAAGAAACTTTTTCTTCCTGGATTAGGGAAAATATCTTAGTTTTTGAAGAGCTTGGTTTTTATTTATACAAACAGGAATTTCAGTGGAAAGGAAGATCGGAAAGTACTTATGGGTTAATTGGATTATTAGAATTACAACCTTTAGGAGAAAATGTATTACCTCACGAATACACTTTTTCTGGCCCTAAAGCTGATAGATTAGAATTACTGAGAAATCTAAGAGCTAATTTGGAGCCAATCTGGGGTATCTACGAGGATAAAGATAGTACTCTAACATCTCTGTGGAAAGATGTGGAAGGGGATACTCCAGTTGTTAGGGTTAACAGCTGGGATTCTAGAACTCATACTGTATGGAAAATTAGTGAAAATAAGATAATTGAAAGAATTCAGAAATTTTTTACAAACAAGAAGATTTTGGTAGCTGATGGACATCATCGGTATGAGGCTTCATGGCTTTATTATAATGAAATAGCTACTGAAAGTGCTAAGTATATTTTGATTATGCTAACTGATTTATATGATCCTGGTGTTAAGCTTTTGCCAACTCATAGGATCTTAAAAAAGGATATAGAGATCAATATTGACGATTTGAGAAAATATTTTGAAATTTATTTGGAAAAAGATTTATATGAAAGCATTGATTTGGTATTTAGACCTAATGATCCGTACATATACTACGTGGTTGATAATAAGATATTTAGGCTAATCCCTAAAGAAGCATACCTTAAGGCAAATGATCAAAAATCGGAATTATGGTGGATCTTGCCTACCTCTTTGCTTCATAAAGGGATTTGGGAAGGAATATTAGGAAAGCTTGAAAATGAACTTCAGGAAAAAGGATATATAAGATTTTCTCATGATATTAGAGAAGTAAAAACTTTATTAAACGAAGGAAATTATAGATCAGCTTTTGTATTGCCTTCTATTCCTATAGAGGTT
>CALHTV010000188.1 GCA_938039765.1 uncultured Dictyoglomus sp.
ATCCATCAGTTTTGTATTTATAAGGAAGAACTCTAAATATTCCTGGAAAGAACTCTTTTTTAAATTCAAAATTTACTAACCTATATTCTGGGTTTCTCTGTAAAAAACTTAAAACCACATTTTCATTTTCATGCCAAGTAATAGTACAAGTACTATATAATAACCTTCCACCTTTTTTCAAAAGCCTTCCTGCTCTCTCTAACATTCTTATTTGAAGATTAGATAACTCATAAATTTTTTCTTTTGTCAATCGCCACTTTATTTCTGGTTTGTGTCCAATTACACCTAAGCCCGAACAGGGAGCATCTAAGAGAACCTTATCAAAAACCCCATCTAGAGAAGATGGCAAATTCAAAACATCCTCTATCATGGTTTCAATTATAGAAATTCCTAATCTCCGAGCATTCTCGTTGATTAGATTGACTCTACTTTTATTTATATCTACAGACAAGATTTTTCCCTTATTTTTCATCAATTCTCCCAAATGAGTACTTTTAAGTCCAGGAGCAGAACATAAATCTGCAACTCTCTCCCCTGGAAGAGGATTCAATATAATAGATGGCAACATTGAAGCTTCACTTTGAATAACAAAAAATCCATCTTTAAAAAGATCTAAATTTTCCCAGTTCAATCCTTCTTCAACGATCAATGACTGATCTATCAAATATCCATCCTTAACTTTTATATTTCTTTCCTTAAGTTTATACTTTAATTCTTCTTTGCTTGTTTTTAAAGTGTTTACCCTAAAAACTACATTATGAGGTTTACTAAACCAAGATGAAACTTTAATAGCTTCTGTTCTCCCTAAATAATCGTACCATTCATCTAAGATAAATTTGGGAATTCCATACTTTATATCTTCAGGCATAGAATTAAGATCTATGTTTGACTTCTCCATAGCAATTTTCCTTGAGACAGCATTAATTAATCCTGCTTCTTTAGGTACTTTTTTCTTGCCTATTTCTACAATCTCATTAACTGCTATAGGAATAATGGTATCTTTTAAAAAGTAAACATGGTAAACTACTAATCTTAATAATATCCTACCAAATAAAGATAATCTATCTCTTTTTACAAACCTCTTCCATAGGAAATCTAGAGTTTCTTTCCACCTTGTAACTCCATAAACTAATTCCGTTATAAAATGTTTTTCTTTTAAAGATAAATTATAAGAGGGAAGCTTATTTCTCAAAAGTATATTAAGATAAGCTTCCCTCCTCTCTAATTCATATAATATTTCAGCAGCTCTTAATCTTACCTCCATCAATCTCTTCTTCTCATATTAGCAAGTAATATTAGACGTAATAGATTGAGTAAAGCCGTAAGAGCAGCAGCAAGATAAGTAAGAGCAGCAGCATTCAAAACCCTCTTAACCCCTTCTGCTTCTTTAGAAGTAACAAGCCCCAAAGACAATAGTACTTCTTGAGCTCTTTTACTTGCATTAAGCTCTACAGGTAAAGTTATTAGATAGAATAAGACTGCTAAAGAAAAAGCCATTATCCCTATATTCATTAAACTAGGACTACCAAAGATAAAACCTAAAAAGAAGAGAGGAAAAGCCAAGTTAGTACCTATACTAGCTATAGGAACTAAAGAAGATCTCAAAGCTAAAGCATAATATCCTGTAGCGTGTTGTATAGCATGTCCTATCTCATGAGCAGCTACTCCTAATGCTGCTACCGAAGGATTATAATAAACAGGTTCAGAAAGCCTTAGGACTTTTGAGGTAGGATCATAATGGTCTGTTAATACTCCTGGAACTAGTTCTATTCTAACATCATTTAAACCTATAGTTTTTAGGATAATTTCTGCTGCCTCTTTGCCTGTAAGTCTACGAGAATTGAGAATTTCTGAAAAATAAGCAAAAGTTGATCTTACTTTTATACTCGCATAAATCGAAAGAATTAAAGCAGGTAATAATATTACATAGGTTGGATCCCATAAAAAGAACATTCCTTTCCACCTCCTTAAAAACTAGTAAACTTTTCTCCTATATTTAGACGATAGCCGTTCAAAAATTCCAAAAAATTCATTCTCCTTTTACTCTCTGGCTGTAATTCTAAAACCCATAAAATTCCATCTTTTACCTTAACTCCAATTCCTTTCTCCTTATCCAATTTAATTATTGTACCATTAATTATATCCCTTTCAAAAACTTCCCCCTCAAATCTTGCTTTAAAAACCTTCAAGTTTTTACCCCTAAAAGTTGTAATTGCTCCAGGCTCAGGAGCCAAAGCTCTTATTTGACACCAAATTCTTAATCCACTATTTTGCCAATCTATAATCTCCTCCTCTTTAGACAATTTAGGAGCATACGTGGCTTGAGAATCATCCTGAGGTATAGGTTCTATCGCTCCTTCTTTTATAAGAGGTAAAACCTTTAACAATAGATCAGCCCCTAAATTTGCTAACTTAAAAGATAAACTCCCCCTATCATCTTCAGGAAGTATTTCAATTTTTTCAATAGCGTATACAGGTCCTGCATCAAGCTCTTTTTCCATTTTCATAATTGATACACCTGTTTCTTTTTCACAATTCATAATAACCCTCTCTATAGGAGCAACACCTCTATACTTTGGCAATATAGAAGCATGAATATTTATTCCCCCAAATGGAGGAATATTAAGAATTTCTTCAGGAATTATCTTTCCATAAGCTGCTACTATCAAAGCATCAGGAGAAAGTTTTCTTATAATATCTATTATTTCCCAATTTTCCCTTAATTTTTCGGGTTGAAGTACAGGAATATTCTTATCTAAAGCAAATTCCTTCACAGGTGGCGGCAACACTTTTTTTCCTCTTCCTTTAGGTTTATCAGGTTGCGTTATTACTGCTAAGATCTCCACCTTTGAATAAATCTTCTCCAAAATTATTCTAGAAAACTCAGGAGTACCAAAATATATAATCTTAATCATTTTTCCACCTGCAAAGGCTCTTCGACTGCTTTATCAACTATCAAAACTCCATCTAAGTGATCTATCTCATGCTGAATAACTCTAGAAAATAAACCTTTAGCTCTATATTTTTTTACTCTCCCATTTATGTCTTGAGCCTTAAAAACTATACTCTGAGCCCTTTTAACAGGGACTTCTATTCCAGGTACACTTAAGCATCCCTCATACTCAATACTCTCTCCTTCCCTCTCTAATATCTCTGGATTAATAAAAGCCATAGGTTTTTCTTCATAATCTACCACAATAATCCTTAAACTTTCGCCTACTTGTGGTGCTGCAAGTCCGACTCCATTCGAAAACTTCATTGTCTCGATCATGTCATTTATAAGTTTTTTTACTTTTTCGTCTATTTTCTCAACTTTTTTAGCTCTTACTTTTAGTATAGGATCTCCAATTTTTCGAATTTCTAGTATCATATCTCCACCTCACGTCATTATTTCTCTCATATCCATATTAATTATAAATCTTAAATTGGAAAAAGGTAATTTACTATTTTCACATAATTCTTTTAAAGTTTTTCCTTTTACTTCTTC
>CALHTV010000189.1 GCA_938039765.1 uncultured Dictyoglomus sp.
CTCTAATATGGAAGAAGCAATACGGAATTTAGGAATAGCTCTACATTATATACAGGATATCTGTATGGCAAGTGGAAATCTACATGATGAGAGAGAAAATTCTTTAAGTCTTAGTCTTATTAAGGATGTAAAAATAAAGGATATGGAAGAAATTAAAACTTATGAGGGAATAAGAAATCTTATATATTCCATAAAACCTAAAAGATCCCTACCTTCAATTATGCGAGATGCCTATTATTACTCCTTTCTTGTGACGAAAAGTATTTTAACAAAACCATCTGCTCCAGAAGATTTATTAGAAAAATACAAAGAGGCAAAAGAGGAGTATAATAATAAAAAGTATGTATCACTAATAATATTAGCTTCTACAATAATTTTATCATTAGCCATGAAAAACTTTATAATCTTCACTATAGGATTTATTATTAGTTTTGTGAGCTTTATTACATCTCAAAAAGAGCTTGAAGAAATAGAGAAGGAAGTAATTTGGGCTGATAAGGAATGTAAACTCAAGTAATTTGGGTTCTAATATAAATCAATTAAAGTTTGACTTAAATAACTCTTAAAAGCTATAATTATTTATCAAAATATGGGCCGGTGTAGCTCAGCGGTAGAGCAGCCGATTCGTAATCGGCATGTCGCCGGTTCGAATCCGGCCTCCGGCTCCATTCTAAAGGTGATTAAAAATGAAGGAGATAGGAGAGGTCATTGATAAAGAGAGAAATATCTTAAAGGTAAAACTCAATGCCGTAGAAAGCTGTCGTTCGTGTGGTTTATGTAAGAATAATGAAGACTTTATTCTCGAAGTACTAGATGAATGTAATGCTAAAATAGGTGATTTTGTGCTTGTGGAAATAAAAAAAGAAAATTATTATAAAGTCACCTTTCTTGTTTACCTTTTTCCTCTTATTCTATTTATCTTAGGAACCATCATTGGATATATTGTAGGAGAAAAATATAACCTTGATCCACAGCTCTTAGGATTTGCTTTAGGAATGATATTTCTAGCTGTGAGCTATATAATGATAAGGTTCATAGACAAAAAATCAATTAAAAAGGAAAAAATAATTCCTGTAGCTAAAAAAGTTGTTTAAAGAATATACCCCTCCAAAAGGCTATAAGATTATTAAGATTGCTCCTAATTATATAATAGGAGAGCTTATATATAATCTTTTAACAACTGAAGGCTTTCATCCCCAATTAGTCTCATCAAGTTTTCCATATACTGATCCTGTATATATGGGGAGGGGGTTGCCTGTTTACATAATAATTCCTGAAGAAGAGTTCGAAGAGGCACAAAAACTATTAGAAATCCAAAATTTCGAAGAGTAGAGGTGAGGAAAGATGGAAAATCTCTTAGAAAAATTAAAAAAAGCTAAAGAGGCAAGTTATAAATTAGCTCATCTAAGTACTAAAGAAAAAAACGAAGCTTTATTTCTCATCGCTAAAGAATTGGAAAAAAACATAGAGATTATTATTGAAGAGAATGCTAAAGACTTAAAAAGGGGAGAAGAGAAAGGATTAAGCAGAGCTCTTCTCGATAGAATCCTTCTTAATGAGAAAAGACTAAAAGACATGATCAATAGTATTGAGGATGTAATAAAACTTCCCGATCCTGTAGGAGAAATTATATCAATGCAAAAAAGACCAAATGGCATATTAGTCGGTCAGATGAGAGTACCTTTAGGAGTCATTGCTCTAATTTATGAGGCAAGACCAAATGTAACTGTCGATAGCGCTATTTTAGCTATTAAATCAGGAAACGCTGTTGTTTTAAGAGGGGGTTCTGATGCCCTTTATTCTAATATTATTCTTACCAAAATTATGAGAGAAGCTCTTTCTAAATCTAGTGTTTCCCCAGAGTCAATTCAAATAATTGAATCTCCTGAACATTCTGTAGTAGAAGAACTTTTGCAGATGCGTGATTACATAGATGTAGCTATACCTCGTGGTAGTGCAAAATTTATACAACATGTTATGAATATTTCTAAAGTTCCTGTAATTGAAACAGGAGCAGGAAATAATCATATCTATGTGGAAGAGGATGCAGATTTCGAAGTAGCTAGAAAAATAATAATCAATGCAAAAGTACAAAGACCGTCAGTATGTAATGCTATAGAGAAACTTCTTATCCATAAAAATATTGCAGAGAGTTTTTTACCTATAATTGTAAAAGATCTAAGAGAACACAGGGTAGAGATTAGAGGATGCCCTAAAACTTGTGAGATCATAAAAGACGCTCTTCCAGCTACAGAGGAGGACTGGTATACTGAATATTTAGATCTGATTATTGCAATAAAGATTGTTAACTCTATAGAGGAAGCTATTGAGCATATAAACAAATACAATACTAAACATTCAGAAGCCATCATCACAAAAGATTATTACAAAGCACTAAAGTTCCTGAGAATGGTTGATGCTGCTGCAGTATATGTAAATGCCTCTACTAGATTTACCGATGGTGGAGAATTTGGTTTAGGGGCTGAAATAGGAATTTCTACGCAAAAATTACATGCAAGAGGTCCAATGGGATTAAAAGAACTAACTTCTACCAAATACGTGATTTTTGGAGAAGGACAAATTAGAGAGTAGAGGGGGTTTATTATGAAATTAGGAATTATTGGGGGAGGAATGATGGGGGAGGCTATTTTAGCAGGTATATTAGAATCTTCCTTCTTAAGAAAAGATCAAATTTTAGTCTCGGAAGTTGTAGAAGAAAGAAAAATATACTTAAAAAATAAATACAACACAGAGATAATATCTGATAATGCTTTCCTTACTCAGAATTGTAATTATATTTTATTAGCAGTTAAACCTCAAAATATCAAAGAAGTACTTAATGAGATTGAGCCATACCTAGATGAAAATAAGATCCTAATTTCTATAGCTGCAGGAGTTAAGATTTCCTTTATTAGGAAATATGCCCCTAAAGTTAAATGTCTCATAAGAATTATGCCCAACTTACCATGTACTATTAAAAAAGGAGTTATCGCTTTAACCTATGATAAATATGAAGAAAAAGAAATAAATTTTGTAAAGACTTTATTCTCTACCATAGGAGAGGTTTGGGTTATAGATGAGAAGTACTTTGATACTATAACTGCTTTAACAGGTAGTGGACCTGCCTTCGTTTCATTAATACTTCAAGGTTTTACCCTTGCAGGTTTAAAGGGTGGATTAAACTACAATACTTCAAAAGAAATGGTTCTTAAACTTTTTGAGGGAGTCATTGGATATATTAAAGAGAAAAATCTCTCTTTTGAAGATCTTATAAAGATGACTAGCTCTCCAGCTGGAACTACTATTATGGGGTTGGAAGTTTTATATAAATCAGGAATTGTTGGAATAATTATGGAAGCAATTACGTCAGCAAAAATAAGGAGTGAAGAAATTAGCAAAATTTTAGAGGAGGGATAGTATGAAGCAGGAAAGAGGAGTATGGCAGGTATTATTAATAATATTTATTCTTGGAGCCTTAATTGGAGGCTTTATTGGGAGTGTAGCTGGAGGATATTATTTCACAAATAAAAATAAATTTACATCAAGTGAGGAAAAAATAACTAATATAACTCCAACTCAAGAAATATACATACCAAGTTCCTTAGGAGCTTTTGAGAAAGAGATTGTTGCAGTGGTAAAAAAGACTATGCCAGCAGTGGTTAATATCAGTACTGTTACTCTTGTAGAAGATTTCTTCTTTGGAATTTATCCTTCATCTGGAGTAGGTTCTGGTTTTATTATCGATCCTAAAGGATATATTTTAACCAATTATCATGTAGTAGCAAGAGCAAGAAAAATTGATGTCACCTTATCAGAAGGGAAAAAATACTCTGGAAGAGTTGTTGGATATGATAGAAGATCGGATTTGGCAGTAATAAAAATAGATGCAAATAATTTACCGTATCTACCATTAGGAGACTCTGATAAATTAGAACCTGGACAATTTGTAATAGCTATTGGAAATCCCTTTGGACTAAACAGAACAGTAACTCTTGGCATTGTAAGTGCTCTAAATAGAACAATCGTAGAACCTAATGGTGTAAGACTGGAAAATCTGATTCAAACTGACGCAGCTATTAACCCTGGAAATAGTGGTGGACCTCTTATAAATATAAAAGGTGAGGTTATAGGAATAAATACGGCTATTAAAAGTGATGCTCAAGGAATAGGATTTGCTATCCCTATAAATAAAGCAAAACAAATAGCTGAAAAATTAATTAAAGAAGGAAAAATAACATATCCGTGGTTGGGAATAAGAGGATATGCTATTACTACTGATCTGTTAGATTATATTAAATTTCCTGTACAAAAAGGAGTAGTAATAGCAGAAGTTATACCTGGTGGACCTGCAGATAAGGCTGGCTTAAGAGGAGGAAATAGAGTCATTTATGTTGATAGTACTCAAATTATTGTGGGAGGAGATATTATAGTAAAAATTGATGGTAAACCTGTAGAAAGTATGGAGGAGTTAAGATCGGAAATACAGAAAAGGAAAGTAGGAGATGTAGTAAGCATTACATATGTTAGAGGCGATAAAGAATATACTGTAAAAATAAAATTAGAGGCAATGCCTGAAGATTTAAGCGGTTAAATTGAATATAAGGATTCTCGTAGTTGGAAAGATAAGAAACGATTTTATAAAGGCAGGGGTCAATGAATATCTAAAAAGACTTCTGCCTTTTAT
>CALHTV010000190.1 GCA_938039765.1 uncultured Dictyoglomus sp.
CGGTATAGGAGACCTAATCCTACTAGAGGACATAGAGATATATCCTTTGAATTTTTCGAATAATTACTTATTATGGGATGAGAATATTCTTTATAAAATAACCGCATCAAGAATTATACTTCTTAAAAAAGGTAAAGGAGAATTTTTAAAGACTTTGAGAGTAAAGTTGATATATAAATTAAATAAACTCTTCTCTACTTTTGAAGAAGATAAAAGGAATTTTTTAAAAGCTATTGTCATTGGCGAAAAAAAGGAACTAGATGAGTCTATTAAAAATCTATTCATAGAAACAGGAACTTCTCATTTATTGGCAATTTCTGGCCTACATGTTTCTTTTATTCTAAGTTTTTTAACCTCATTAGTACCGTTACGTAGAATCCTTTCTAGAATTATATTTTTTCCTATATTATTGTTTTATGGTTGGATTCTTGGAGAAAATCCTCCTGTTTGGAGGGTTATCGGGCAGTATGCTTTTGTAACAATGGCTTTTCTTTTAAGAAAAGAAGAAGATTCTCTAAACGCAATTTTTTGGGTTGCCTTAATAAATTTGATTATTTCTCCTTTAAAGTTGTTTAATGTTAGTTTCCAACTTTCTTACATGGCTATGTTAGGCCTTTTATATAAGCCTAATTTTAGTAAGTTTTTGCCAAATTATTTGCAGGAAATTTGGGAAAGTTCTTTCTGGTTGTTTATATTTCTATTACCTTTAAATCTTTATTACTTTGGTAAAATACCATTTATTAGTATACTCTCAAATTTTTTTGCAATTCCAGTTTTTAGCATTATTCTTTTTCTAACATTTATTTTTATTGGGTTATCTCTCTTTTCAGTTGGTAATTTCTTAGGAAGTATCTTGTCTTTGCTAATAAGCATATTATTTAGCGGTTTGCATTTACTTCTTTATCATTATAAAATAAGTTTGTTAATAAGTTTATTTTTAATTATTCTCCCTATATTCTCGAGGAAAAGAGAAGTATGAATTACTGGGAATTCAAACATTCATTAAAAGAGAAGAGGTTTTCTCCAGTTTATCTATTTATTGGGGAGGAAAAATTTTTAATGGAAGAAGCCTTAATGGAATTACGTAAAGCAGGATTTAAGGAAGCAAATTACCTTGCTTTTTTTGGGGATGAAATTAATTGGGAGACTCTAATTCCATATATTGAATCACCACCACTATTAGGAAAACAGCTTGTTGTTGTGAGGCATGCTCAAGATTTAAAGGATCAAAATGTTCCTAAGAAATTGGATCTACTTTTTAGAAAACTAGTCAATACTTGTATTGTCTTTATGGCTAACTCAGAAGAGGAAAAACCTAAGAGAATAAGTTTTATGAAGTTTTTACCTTCCGAAGGTGTAGTAGAGTTTTCTAAATTAAGGGCTGATGCATTAAGAAAATGGATAAAAGAAAAATTCCAAGAAAAAGGGAAAACTATAGATGAAGAAAGTATTTATCTTTTATCTTCTACTTATTCTGAAAATATTGGATTACTAATGCAGGAGATAGAGAAGGTATGTGCATTTGTAGGAGAAAAAAAGGATGTTACTATAGAAGATCTGAAAAAAGTTTTATCTCCTCAAGAAGTAGCTTTTTATACTTTTTTAGATGCCTTAATGAGGAGAGATTTCTTTACAGCTTTTTCAGGTATAGATACATTGTGGAATGAAGGAATATATCCTCCTGTTATTTTAGAAATAATAATTAAACAAATAAGACAATTACTACGAATAAATGCTCTTTCTAAAGATGGTTTTTCCTCCGAGGAAATTAGAGAAAAACTTGGATTACATCCCTTTTTTGTTAAAAAATCTATGGAGGCGTTAACAAGATACTCTGCCGCAGAACTTTTAGATATTTATTTTCTTCTGCGGCAGATTGATATAGAATTTAAGACTACAGGAAAAGATCCAAGAATTCTATTGGAAAAGGTTTTGTTGAAAATAGGAGAAAAAGCTAGCTAAACCTAGCTAGCGAGTTTTTGGTTTAATAGTTTAATTAATTTAGATTTCTTTCTTGCTGCTGTGTTTTTATGTAAAGTACCTTTTTGAGCAGCTTTGTCTATTGCACTGATAACTTCTGGCAATATTTTCTTAGCCTCATCGATTTTATTTTCATTTAATAAACTTAAGAATTGTTTAGTATAAAATTTAATCTTACCTAATCTCACTCTGTTTCTAATTCTATTTCTTTCATTAATTTTAATTCTTTTAATTGCTGACTTGGTATTTGCCATCTTTTTTCCTCTCCTTTATCTTAAGATTTTTGTGCTAATATTTTAACAGGTTGAATTATACCATAAAATTCATAGAAGCAAAAGATAATCAATATAGTATATAATTAAGAGACAGTTAAAAAGGAGGAAAGGAAATATATGAAAGATATATCCAAGATAAGGAATTTTAGCATAATAGCTCATGTAGATCATGGAAAGTCCACTTTAGCGGATAGACTTTTAGAGTATACAGGAGCTATTGATAAAAGAAAAATGAAAGATCAAATATTAGACACATTAGAGGTAGAAAGAGAAAGAGGTATAACAGTAAAAGCTCAAGCAGTTAGACTTTTTTACAAGAGTAAGAACAATGAAGTATATGAGTTTAATTTAATTGATACTCCTGGGCATGTGGATTTTACTTATGAGGTTTCACGAAGCTTAGCTGCTTGTGAAGGGGCTATTTTAGTTGTTGATGCTTCACAAGGAATAGAGGCGCAAACTATAAACAATCTTTTATTAGCTTTAGAGAATAATTTAGTTATAATTCCCGTAGTTAATAAGATTGATTTGCCAAATGCAGAGCCTGAAAAGGTAGCTCAAGAGATTAAAGAACTCTTAGGAAAAGATTATATAGGTGAAACTTTTTTTGTCAGTGCTAAAGAAGGATGGGGTATAGAGGATCTGTTAGAAGGTATTGTTAAATATATTCCTTTCCCTAAAGGAAGTGAATTTGAACCTCTAAGAGCCTTGGTTTTTGATGCTAAATATGATGCTTATCGAGGAGTAATTGTATATGTAAGAGTTTTCAGTGGAGTTGTAAGAGTAGGAGACAAAATTAGACTTATGTCTACTGGGAATGAATATGAAGTACAGGAGGTTGGAGTTTTCTCACCAGAAATGAAGCCTGAGGAATTTTTATATACGGGTGAAGTGGGCTACATTGTAGCTAATATTAAGGAGATAAGTGAAGCAAGGGTAGGAGATACTATCACTAAAGTAGATAATCCGGCAAAAGAGCCTTTACCTGGTTATAGAAAGTTGCAACCCATGGTGTTTTGCGGCATCTATCCTATAGAAAATGATGATTATGAAAAACTAAGAGATGCTCTACAAAAGCTCAGTTTAAATGATGCATCTTTGTATTATGAGCCTGAAAATTCCCCGGCTTTAGGGTTTGGATTTAGGTGTGGGTTTCTAGGACTTCTCCATTTAGAGATTGTGCAACAAAGGCTAGAAAAGGAGTTTGATTTGAACATAATAACTACTGTTCCATCAGTAGCTTATGAGATTGTTACTAAGAAAAATGAAAGAAAGATTGTTCAAAATCCTTTGGATCTTCCTCCCCCTTTTGAAATCGCTGAATTCAGAGAGCCTTTTGTATTAGCAAATATTGTGAGTCCAAGTGAATATATAGGTAGTATAATGGAATTAATTGATAGAAGAAGGGGAGTTTTCAAAAACATGGAATATCTTACTCCTAATAGAATGCTTTTAACCTGTGAATTGCCATTGTCTGAAGTAATAACAGATTTTTTTGATGTTTTAAAATCAGTAACACGGGGTTACGGTTCTATGAATTATGAGTTTATTGGTTACAGACCAGGAAATTTAGTAAAGCTTGATGTGTTTATAAATGGAAAGCCAGTAGATGCACTTTCTATTATTGTCCATAGAGATAAAGCATATGAGGAAGGAAGAAAACTAGTTCAAAAACTAAAAAACGTGATTCCTAGACAACTTTTTGAAGTAGTTATCCAAGCAGGAATTGGTAGCAAAATAATAGCCAGAGAGGAAATAAAACCTTTGAGAAAGAATGTGTTACAAAAGTGTTATGGTGGAGACGTGACAAGAAAAAAGAAGCTTTTGGAAAAACAGAAAGAAGGAAAAAAGAGAATGAAAAAGATAGGGCATGTAGAAATTCCTCAATAGGCTTTCTGGAGTGTTTTAAAGAGGGATTAAAATATGGAAAAGTATAAGATCCTTATAACTAATGACGATGGTATAAATTCTCCAGCTCTCGAGATACTTGGAAATAGTCTTGCTCAAATTGGAGAGATATACATAATTGTTCCAGAAAGAGAGAGAAGCGGAGGAAGTCATGCCATTACTCTTCACAAGCCTCTAAGGGTTAACGAAGTAGAGTGGCAAAGAAAAGATATTAAGGTATGGACTACTAATGGGAATCCTGCCGATTGTATACTTTTAGGACTTTATGCTCTTCTTCCTTGTAAGCCTAATTTGGTTATATCTGGAATTAATAAGGGTTATAATCTTGGAATGGATATACTTTATTCGGGAACCGTTTCAGGTGCAAGAGAAGCTTCTTTGAATAATATTCCAGCTATCTCTGTATCAGTCTCTCACGAAAGTAGTCGT
>CALHTV010000191.1 GCA_938039765.1 uncultured Dictyoglomus sp.
CAATTATTTCATTGTTATTCAATTCAATCTCTAAATTACATCCCAATGGACATATAATACAAGTGAAATTTTTCTTCATGATTTATCCCTCCAAGGAAAATATTGGTTTTTCTATTCTTTTAAGAAATTCTGAGTCCACATTAACCACAATCATTTCTGCTGGTTTAACTATTAGATATCTCCACTCTTTTATCTTTTTATCTTGGTCTTTCAATATAAGTTTTACATTTTTTTGGGGCTCTCTAATCCTTAGGTAGAAAGTAATCTTTTCAGTAGTTATAGGGAAGGAAATATATTGGGGAACTACTAATCTTAAATTTTCTATTTCGACAGGAATTCTTTTATCTATAGGTAGAATATTATCAATATACTTAACAGCAGATTCTCCTGCTAAGAGGCCTTGTATAGATACATAGTCAACCAAATCATTAACCAGCAAGGAATTTCCACAGACAAAAAATCCATCTTTTAAAGTTAGGAGATTCTGATCTACGTAAGGCCCACCTGTTTTAGGATCTATTGGAATATTAATAGTTTCTAATAGATCATTTTCAGGTATTAATCCTACCGATAGGAGAAGGGTGTCACATTCTATAAATTTTTTTTCTTCTAAAATGGGATTTCCTTGTTCGTCTACAGGAGCAATATAAACTCCTTCTACTCGTTCTTTCCCTTTGATTTCAATAACTGTGTGTTTTAAATATAGAGGAATATTGTAGTCTTCTAAACATTGAACTAAATTTCTTGTGAGTCCGCCAGGATAAGGCAATTTTTCTACTACACCTATAACTTCTGCTCCTTCCCAAAGCAATCTTCTTGCCATTATAAGCCCAATATCTCCTGATCCCAAGATAAGGACTTTTTCTCCCGGAAGGTAACCCTCTATGTTTACTAATCTTTGAGCTGTTCCTGCTGTATATATTCCTGCAGGTCTTTCTCCAGGAATTTGTAAATTTCCTCTAGTTCTTTCTCGACATCCTGTAGAAAATATTATAGCTTTCCCTTTTATCTCCCAAATTCCCTCTCTATTTGTAGCGATGATTTCTTGATTTTCTTTTACTTCTAATACCATGGTTTCAAGAAGATATTCCACATTGTTTAACTTTTCTAACTCTTTTATCCATCTTTGGGCATATTCAGGACCTGTTAATTCTTCTTTAAAATATAAGAGACCAAATCCAGGATGGATACATTGATTAAGGATTCCACCAAGTTCTTCATTTCTTTCTATTATTAATACTTTTTTTCCTTTTTTCCCCGCAGAAATTCCTGCAGAAAGGCCAGCAGGTCCCCCACCTATTATTACGATATCTACTTCTTTTTTCATTCTTTCCACCTCTCTTTATTTTCCCTTTTAAGCATATAGGAGTTTTTACCTTTGTAGGTAATTTGAGTCAATGGAATATTCAACTCTTTAGAAAGAATTTTCATTATATAATAACTACAAAAGGCCCCTTGACATCTGCCCATTCCAGCCCTAGTTCTTTTTTTAATAGCTTCAAGAGTTTTTGCAGGAATTTTAGAGGTGATAGCATCTATTATCTCTCTTTCACTTACATATTCACATCTACATACAATATGTCCCCATCGAGGATCTTCCTTTATAAGTTTTTCTCTTTCTTCATTAGAAAGATTATTAAAAGGTTTTATTTTTTCTAATGATCTTTTGGCCCTTTTGTTTGGTGTAATGTTCTCTTTATTTTTAATCCACTCTACTGCCATAAGGGCTAAAGATGGAGCAGAGGTTAGGCCAGGAGAATCTATTCCCGCTATATGTAATATATTTTTAAATTCTGGAATCTCTTGTACAAAGAAATCTTTATAAGTACTTGATGCTCTAATTCCTGAGAAGGTGTTAATCACCAAGTGAAAGGGAATTTTGTCAGAGAATAATTCAGCCTTCTTCTTTATCTCCAAAAATCCTGAAAGGGTAGTACTTTTGTCTTCTCTATCATTTATATTCTCCGCCGTCGGACCTACCAAGATATTACCATCTACCGTAGGAGTTAGTAAGATTCCTTTTCCTTTTTCTGTTGGCACATGAAAAATAGTACTTTTTACAAAACCCTTTGCTTTTTTGTCAAGGACAAAGTATTCTCCTTTTCTTGGAGTTATTTCAAAGGGATAATCGGGATCAAGAAGTTTAATAATCCTATCAGAGTTGATCCCTGCACAATTTATTATATATTTTGTTAAATACTCTCCTTTATTTGTAATCACTTTATAAAATCCTTCTTCTTTTTCTATTTTGAGAACTTCCTCTCCTAGGTTTATTCTAGCTCCATTTTCTACTGCATTTTCTAAAGCATGTATAGTTAATAAGAAGGGATTAGTTATACCTGAAGTAGGGGCATATAGTGCATACTTTATATTTTTACTTAAATTCTTTTCTTTTTCTAATATTTCCTCTCTTTTTAAAATGTATATCTCAGGAACCCCATTTTTAATACCTCTTTCTTTTAGATTTTCAAGAATTTTTAGTTCCTCCTCATTGAAAGCAAGGACATAGGCTCCTATTCTTTCAAAAGGAACCTTTAATTCTTCGCAGAGAGATTCGTATAATTTGTTTCCTTCCACATTTGTTTTAGCCTTTAAAGTTCCTGGTATAGGATCATAGCCTGCGTGTACTATAGCACTGTTAGCTTTTGTAGCCCCCATTGCTACATCTTCTTCTTTTTCTAAAAGAAGAAGGGAAAGCCTATAGAAGGAAAGCTCCCTTGCTACTAATGCCCCTATAATTCCTCCTCCGATTATTATCACATCTACCATTGAAAAACCTCCCTTCAGAGAAATTCTTATATAAAGAAAAAACCGCCCCAACTCTTAATTGAGTTAGGGCGGTTCTCCTTACTTCTCCTCGCCCAGTTTAAATTATATCATCTTTTGTTTTATTTAAAAAGCCTTAAAACTCCTATTACTTTTCCTACAATTTTGAAAGGGGGATAGATCTCAGAGTACTTAGGATTTGCTGGCTTTAAACATGGTACCCCATAATTCTCAGATAGAATTTTTACCGTAGATTCTCCCTCTTTTAGGGCAACTACAATATCTCCTTTTTGAGCGGTATCTTGCTTTTGAACAATTATTAAATCCCCTTCTAATATATGGACTCCTATCATACTATCTCCCTTCACCTTTAGTAAAAAAGTTTTGTCAGGAATTTTGACAAAACTTTTTGATAGTGGAATATATTCTTCTACATACTCGGGAGACTCTATAGGGACTCCTGCTTTTATAGTTCCCACCAGAGGAACATAGATGATTTCATCTGTGGAATTTTTAAAGTAGAATTTACCTTTTTCATCTTGAAAAAGATAACCTTTTTTAACTAAGGCCTTCATATGAAAATATCCAGAGCCAGAAGAATTAAGTCCAAGGGCTTGACAAACTTCTCTTACTGTAGGCACTCTTCCCTCTTTTTTCCAGAAGGAGAATACAAAGTCTAAAACTTCTTTTTGTTTTTTACTTAAATTGTTTTTGAGCATAATTTTTCTTAAACATATTATATCATTCTTCAGAGTACTTGACATAAAAAAGATTTTTAGTAAAATAACAACTAGTTAATGCTTTTTTGGGTGGCAAGAAAGGAGGTGAAGAGAAGACCTTTAGGTTGCCACTCAAAGGAGTAGACTGGTAAGGGAAGATTTCGGAACTTACCAGTGAATTATAAAAATTATTAAAAAATTAAATCCTAAGGGGGTCAAGGAAAAATGAAGAAATTAGTTTGGTTGTTAGTTCTTGCTCTTCTTGTGGTTCCTGCATTTGCTGCTTCTGCTGAATTTAGAATTGGTATCCTACCACAACCAGGATATTTTCAAGCTGGAAACTTCACTATAGTTTGGGCTGGTAAATATTCTGACTTAGTAGATGCTTGGGTTGGATTAGGCTATGGTGTATGGAGTGGTCGTACTGATTGGGCTGGCTTCTGGCAGGCTGGAGGTATAGTCCTTAAGAATCTTGGTGGTATAGCAGATCTAAGATTTGCTTGGAATGAAGATGTAACAGATAGCTGGATGGGCGGAACAATGCTTGTAAGTAAGCCATTAGAAACATATAATGGAACACCAGACACATTTAGTGGTGTCCTTTTAACTCTTAAGACACCATTAAAAGTAGCATTAGCTATAAGATCTACTCTCAGCAATAATCCACGTCTTGTTGAAAGGGTAGCAGCAAGAGTAGATGGAACATTTGCACCAGTGACAGTATATGGATTAGGATATGCGGATGTATTACAAGATAATACATTTACAAATACTACTGTAGCCTTAGGAGCAAAACTTGATATTCCTGGATTACCTGTTCCTGCCAGTGTAAGAGGCGAAGTAAAAGCTCTTCCATCTTTAGAATGGGTAGTACGTGGCGATGTAACACTAGTTCCTGGAGTAACATTACAATTAAGATATTATGACACAACTTGGATGAGAGTAAATGTTAGTTTATCAAATCTTATTCCAAAGACCTCAATTGTTGGAGAATATAGATATAAATTCTCTGATAGTAGCACTTACTATTATGCTTATGTATCCTCTACTCAAAAATTACCAGTTGGAGACCTCACAGTTTGGGCAGGTGTACAACAGACTGCACCAACTTGGGCATTCTACGCAAAACTTGTCACTCCACTACCCGGTGGCGTAACAAATACATTAAGAGTCTTCCAGAACTACAATGATAATGCAGAAGTAAGCTGGTTCAGCGCAAGTGATTTCACAGTAGATACAACAGTTTCAATTGGATTCTAAAAGGTTAAGGAGTTAAGCCCTCTCCCATCTTTGGGGGAGGGCTTTTTTATTATTATGGAAAGCTTAAATAAAGAAATTGTTTCCAAATTGGAAGAATTAAATATTGGGATTGTCTATCTTTTTGGTTCCTTTATTTTGGGGATTGAGAGAGAAGATAGTGATATAGATATTGGAATTGTTTTTTTAGATAATAGGATGTTAGAAAAATCCCTCGAAGTTTATACTACCCTTTATGAAATTTTCTCCCAGGTTTTTCCCACAAAAGAGTTGGATATTGTCTTCTTAGACAAAGCTCCTTTGACTTTAAGATTTGAAGTGGTAAATTCGGGGAAGATTTTATATACTATATCCGAAGAGTTTTGTTTAAATTATAAAGAGAGAGTAGTTAAGGAATATATAGATTTTAAACCTTTATTAGAGGAACAGGATAGGAGTTTATTGGAAAGAATATGAAGCGTCTACCTTTAAATAGGGAGGTTATTCTCTCTCGAATTAGAGAGATTGAGAAGGATTTAAATAAACTTTTGAGGTTTAAGAATTATTCTCTTGAGGAATTTAAAAAAGATGAAAATTTTGCTATTGCAGAGCATTATTTGAGAAGAGCCTTGGAAGCAGTTTTTGATATAGGGAATCATATACTATCACGAATACCTGGAATAAGAGTATCAACTTATAAAGAAATAGCTCTTGAGCTTTCTAAAGAGAATATAATACCTGAGAAATTTGCAAAAGAAAAACTTGTTAAGATGGCAGGATATAGAAATAGATTAATTCATTTTTACTCAGAGGTATCAATAGAAGAGCTTTATGAAATTTTCTCCCAGGTTTTTC
>CALHTV010000192.1 GCA_938039765.1 uncultured Dictyoglomus sp.
AGAGACTCTATTATCAACATTTAGATTTGAAAAATTATCTTTAAAAATCTTCATAAGGGATAGACCGATATACTCTAAGTCTTTGGAGGTAGGCTCATAATCAAGGCTTTTAAAATCTTCTACCTTTAGATTATATTTCAAAACATTAAAGCCTTCTTTTTTGTTTATCTCATATAAGTTTATATTTTTGATTATCTTCCCTTCGTTATAAAACCAGTGTTTATAGTAAGTTCCTGGATCCATTGGAGGAGGATTTTGATCTAAAATAAAAAGCCAACCATCAACAACCATTCCTACAGCAGTATGCTTTATAGGATCGTTTTGAAATTCTATTTCTAATATGTAAATAGGAAAATAATTCATTTTTAGTAATAATCCTGCAGTAAGAAGAGCATAATCTTTACAAACTCCCTTTCCCAATTGAATTGTCTCGTATGGTGTTTGGAAAACATTATTTTCTCCCTGTATTACTTCAATTTCACCTGTAGTCCATATATAAATAATAGGTTCTGGCAAATTAGCCTTTTCAAAATCATATTTAATATTCCTTTCTTCCCACATTAAAATATTCCAAATGCTTTCTTGAAGAGAAGATCCCTTTAGATTTATTGCTAAATCTTGAATTTCAAAAAGGTTCTCATCTTTCAAAGCATAAAAAATAGCTTTCTCAAGATCATATCTCCAAAGGGTTTCTTTTTTTGTTTCCTTTGCAAAAATAGAAGTGAATAAAAATATTATTAGAAAGAATAAAAAATAAAACTTTTTTCTCATGTGATACCCCCACAATATGTAAAAGTATATAACATTTTTCAGATAAGAAGTCAATAAAGAATTAGCATACTAATTAAAAAACAATGAATATAAGATAGGGGCATAGATATAGCCCAAAAGCTAAGCCTAGAAAATACTACTTGCAAGCCTGCTTACCTTTATGCAACTTCCTCAATTTATGCAAAACTAACTATTTATCCTCAATAATGCTCACCCAAACTTTTCTATATCTGGGTCCATCAAACTCGGCTAAAAATATACCCTGCCAAGTTCCAAACTTTAATTTTCCATCACGCACAAACACAAAAGCATTAGAACCAACAATGGTAGACTTTATATGAGCAGGAGCATTTCCTTCAGCATGAGTATAAGGAATGTTGGATGGAACCATCCTCTCATAAGAAGCTAATATATCTCTTACCACACTGGGATCATAATTTTCATTGATCACAATGCCAGCAGTGGTATGAGGAACAAAAATAAAACAAACCCCATTTTTGATGTTGCTTTTCTTAACAACCTCTTCTATTTTGTCAGTAATATCTACAAAAGCTACTTTCTGAGGGGTAGAAACTGTTATCTCATAATACATATCCTCAGTCTCCTCCTTCTTTTTTGTTTTTAAACATAATCCATTATAATAAATTATAGGATAAATGTTTAATTTAGGAGGTGAAAAGGAATGAGCAATGAATGGAAAGGAAAACTCGTTAAGATAGATGATTATAGATTTATGATACCTAAAGATTATAAGCCTTTTATGCAGGTAGATGGTATAATCTTTGCAGATGACAAACTTATGGAAGACATTTTAAAGGATCAGTCTCCTGAACAAGTGGCAAATGTAGCCTCTCTACCTGGAATAATTAAAAATTCTCTAGCTATGCCTGATATCCACTGGGGATATGGTTTCCCCATTGGAGGAGTTGCTGCTATGAGAAAGAAAGGAGGGATTATATCTCCTGGTGGGGTAGGCTATGATATTAACTGTGGAGTGAGATTAATAAGAACTAATCTTTCTAAAGAGTATGTAATGCCCAGAATAAAAGAATTGGTAGATGCACTATTTGATAAAATCCCTGCGGGTGTAGGTTCTGAAGGAGATTTAAGAGTTAAAGGAAAAGAATTAGATGAAGTTTTAGAAAAGGGAGCCCAATGGGCAGTAAAACAAGGATATGGATGGAAAGAGGATTTAGAACATATTGAAGAAAGAGGAAGACTACCTTATGCAGACCCTGATAAAGTATCTAAAAAAGCTAAAGAAAGAGGAGAATTTCAGTTAGGTACTTTAGGTTCAGGAAATCACTTTTTAGAAATACAGGTAGTGAGTAGAATTTTTGAGCCAGAAATTGCAGACAAACTAGGTCTCTTTCCAGATCAAATTGTAATCATGGTACATACTGGTTCTCGTGGACTTGGGCATCAGGTAGCAGAAGACTATATAAGAGTAATGTCTAATGCCATGAAAAAATATGGAATTGAAGTCCCTGACAAACAATTAGCATGCGCACCTTTTGACTCTCCCGAAGGCCAAGACTACTTCTCTGCTATGTGTGCAGCAGCAAATTTTGCATGGGCCAATAGACAAATGATCACCCATTGGGTAAGAGAGGTATTTGAAGAAATCTTTAAAGAGGGAGCAGAGTCTTTAGGAATGAGACTAATATATGACGTGGCTCATAATATTGCAAAATTAGAAGAACATGAAGTAGAAGGAAGAAAAGAGGAAGTAATTGTACATAGAAAAGGAGCCACAAGGGCCTTCCCTGCCGGTCATCCAGATCTTCCCGAGGATTATAAGGATATAGGACAACCAGTAATAATACCTGGAGATATGGGAAGATCTTCTTTTCTACTTGTTGGTATGCCTAAGGCCATGGAGCTTGCCTTTGGATCTACTTGTCATGGGGCAGGAAGAACTCAAAGTAGAAGCAAACTTTTAAAGAGCGGTAGAAGAGCCTATGAAATTGAACAAGAATTATTAGAAAAAGGAATTCTTGTAAGAGCAGCCTCTAAATCTTCTATTGTAGAAGAGGCTTCTGAAGCCTACAAAAATGTAGTAGATGTGGTAAACGTAGTACACAATGCTGGCTTATCTAAAAGAGTAGCCCAGATGAAACCTATTGCTGTAATAAAAGGGTGAGATTTTTATCTCACCCTTTTTTAATAAATTAAAATATTAAAGAGAGCCCTACTCTATGATGTATACCTCCTACTCAAGAGAGTAGAAAAGAGCATAATCTAATCTCCATTTTTCATTTGGACTGAAAATCCTAATTTAAAATTAGAGTTCTTAAAATGATACCGAGATCTAATCCCCATCCATCTCCACTATAAGGCGATGGCATATTTATCCATACTCCATAATCAGGAATCCCCAAAGTTATATAACTAGAAGTCAATTATACTCTTGAGAGCTTATTCTTCTTACTAAGATTCCATTTAAGGCATAAATCTCTACTTCTACCTCTTGTATATTTCCAGATACTGCTTAGAATTGATAATCTATTCTTAGATCTCCTTTTTCCGGAGAAAATATCTTTTGAAAAAACAACTAAGTCTCCTTGGTTGTATTATCTAATTTATCCGACACTTTTATCCTTACAGTATATATCCCATTGGTCCATATATATCCCCTAACTTGCAAAGTTAATGTCCATGTCTTCCCATTTCTTGACTTTTCATAAGTATATGTTCCTAAGGTTTCATCTTTTACTTTTGCCCATATACTTTGGGGTCCTATCACTAAAGTTGAACCCCTTTTTGGATTTACTTCTGTTATCTTTGGACCTGACCTATCTAAAGTAAAACTTGTGCTCGCTGTTGCTGAATTTCCTGCTTGATCATATATGGTTACATTGAGATTATATATTCCATCATTACTAAATACTTCTTGACTAAATCTTGCAATAATTTCCGTAGCTGTAGATTCCAAGGGAATAAATAAATTAAAAGTTAAAGATACCAAATTTCCTAAGGAATCTTTTAAGCTCAGGAAGTTCCTTTGAGTATCTGTATTTATTCTCACAGTATCGTCCTTTACTACATTGCCTGTAGGATATACAGAAATAATTTGAGGAGAAGAATTATCTATTATAAAGGAAGATTTTGTAAGCTTGCCTACATTTCCATTCTTATCTATAGGAATAACCTCTATGAAACATTGCCCTGAAGTTAAAGTAGATGTAAAGGTCCAATATATAGTATCAATTACATTATGGGATTTAATTCCTCCTATAATTCTTTTCCCAAATTATCTTTTACTTGTATACTTGAAGCGTCTAAATCGGGGGTCCTACCACCCCCGGCCCATTATCTAATACTACAGAAACCAAAGAAATCTCAGATACTAAATTCCCATCTTTAGTATTGAAAGATATAAACCTTGGAGGAGTGTTATCAACTTGAGGAAGATAAGCCTCCTGAAGTCTTAGAATAGTGGTTATCTCTTTCAATGGAATTTCTAGTTCCCTTGTAGGATATTCTGGATGAGCAATGGCATATGTAGCAGAAAGAACTAACCTATAATCTCACGATAGAACTTCTATAATCATTCACCACCAATATTCAATTTTAGCAGGGTCTTCTTTAACTAATTGAGGATCCCTTTCTCCATACCAATGTTCCATTAGAGTCATAAATTTTTACCTGTGCATTTTTAATGGTAGAAATGGATCCACCAGGCCTTTAAAGAATATCAAATTGAAAGGAAGCTCCAATAAGGTTTTTAGAAGATTGATCTAAATAAGGAAATCTATAGTCATCCTTTGAATATGAGGCCTTATATATTGCCTCACCTGATAATACAGTATTATTAAAGGGATTTGGCATACCAAAAAAGTTAACAAGTTCTATGTCAGGAATATCTAAAATAAATCTTCCTGTTGCTGAATTTATGTTTCCTGAGAAGTCTCTTGCAGTTATTGTATATATAATAAATCCTTCGACAGGAACGGTATAATTTCCTCCGAAATTTCCATACCCATCCCCTTCAAAATAATAGGTTCTTGGGACATGACATATAGCATTATCCTAGTCTGGAGGAGTATAAACATTGCCATTTTTATCTTGTAAGGTAATAGTATAAGTCAAAAGAAATAGTTATCTTATCTCTAAAACCATCACCATGTAGAGAACCTCATCTTAAGTATTATAATTGGGTATAGAATAAGTTCCTGAGATCATTGATGTCCAAGAAAGCTCTATTTTTCCGTCAGGAATTGATTTGGGATAACCCTTGTTAAAAAGAAAACGTGGTTTTTGCTCATACACTTACTCCCCAAGAGAATATTTCAACAAAAAACTCGGGAGGATATTATATCACATCTTTGACAAAACAAGAATATTTCTGATATAATGGAACAAGGATAAATAAGATTTTTTAAATCTTTTTGGAGAGGGGAGAAAATGGAAAAGAAAAAAGTAACGAAAGAAGAGTTTCTAGATGTTCTTAAGAGTAATCCTATTATAGCAGCTGTCCGAGAAGAAGAAAGATTATCTCAAGCCCTTCAAAGTAAATCAAAAGTACTTTTTTTACTAAAAACAAATGTTTTAACTCTTCCCAATATAGTCCAAGAGATAAAATCTAATGGAAAGCTTGCTTTCATACACCTAGATCTTTTAGAGGGACTAGCGCAAGATAAATATGCTCTAAGATATTTGGGAGATGTGGTAGGAATAGATGGTGTTATTACCACAAGAGCAAATTTAATTCAGCAAGCAAAAACAGAAGGCTTGATTGCTATTCAAAGATTCTTTGTGTTAGATTCATCAGCTTTAGCAACGGGCGTAAAAATAATGCAATCAGCAGAGCCTGACTTAGTCGAAATTCTTCCTGGAATTATCTTCGTCCATTTAGGTGAAGAATTAAAAACTCAGATACCATATCCCCTTATTGCAGGCGGGTTAATCAGGACTCCTGAAGAAGCTAAGGATATATTGAAAGCAGGAGCCACTGCAGTATCCACTACTTCGGTTACTTTGTGGAATATGTAGAAGTTTTAAAAAACTGAAGAGCTTTTATCTTTAAATTATTTAAAAGGAGCGATCTTCTAATCTCTTCTTTTTCAGATATACTTTGAGCCTGCAAAAGTCTCTCTTGTAGTTCTTTTTTCTCTTTTTCTAATCCTTCTTCCTCTAATTTTTCCGCAATTTCAGCATCTTCTGAAATAATAAATACTCTATCCTTTACAATCTCCATAAAACCTTCACTTATAAAAAACACAAGAAGCTTATTCTCACTTCTAGCCCATAAGATACCGGGAGTAATTCTCGCTAAAGTATTAATATGGCCTGGAAGAATACCCAACATTCCATCTTCTATAGGTACATTGACAGAATTAACAAAACCTCTAAAAAGAGATTTTGTAGGTGTACTTACTTCCAAATATAATCTTCGTCCTTCTTCTCTCTTCATACTAATAAATTAGAGCTCCATATTCTTGAGCTTTTTTCTTAGCATCTTCAAGGGTTCCTACCATGTAGAAAGCATCCTCTGGAAGATCATCAACCTCTCCTTCTATTATTGCCTTAAAACCTT
>CALHTV010000193.1 GCA_938039765.1 uncultured Dictyoglomus sp.
AAAATACTTTTTAAAAATTTTTTCATAGCAAAACCTCCTTCTTCCATGGTATAGTAAAAATCTACTGAATATTTTGGGTGACTCTAAGATCAATAACCATAAAGGGAATCTTTATTCCACTTTCATCAAAAAGTTTTTTAATCCTCATACTTAAAGAATTTATTGCATCAAAATATGAGTCTCTATTTACCCAAAAATATATAGTATAAGTTATGCCAGAACTTCCATATTCTTTAAAGACAATAAAATTACTTACCGATTCGTCCTTTATCACTAATGGCTCCTCTTCTATCGCCCTTTTCAAAAGATCAATAACCTTACTTAAATCAGAAGAATAATCTACACTTACATCAAAATTTATCCTTCTATATGGACCTGGCCAATACTTTGTTACAGTTCCAGACCAAACTTTTCTATTAGGAACTAAGACGAGCTTTCCATCAAAAGTTTTTATTCTTGTATGATTCATTTCCACCATATCTACAACGCCAGAAATTCCATCTATATCTACAACTTCCTCCTCAAAAACCTTTCTTGTTATAAGTACCAAGATTCCTGATAAAAAAATTTGTGAGTGGTTCCTGAAAGGCAAGACCTAAGATGACTCCAGATATTCCAAGTCCTGTTAAATAGGGAAGAAGGTTTACATTCCAAATAGATAAAACTATAGCAATACTGATGCCAAATATTAGAAATCCAATAAGCATAGAAAATGTTTTAGGTGCTTTTACTTCTCTTCCTACTCTTGATGCTATATTATTTATCCCTTTTAGGATTAATCTATAAACTATATAGGAAATTAGTAGAAAAAATAAAGATCAAAAAAATATTAACATAAATATTCCAACTCATAACAGTTCCTTCAAAATTGTCTTTTTAGCTAATACAAAATAATATTGAGGAATTCCAGCTTCTATTCTCTCTTTTTAATTATTGTTCCATCTTCGAGAACTATATTCTTAGGATTTTTATAACTTTCACTAAGTTTAGAATTAAAGGTCATATAAAATTCTACATCCTTTTTAAGCACTCTATGAACTTCTGGGATCGCTTTTTCTAGACCTATTCTATCATTAAAGATCAATATATAAAACTAAGATGAATAGATTCAGTTTGTATTTGGAGCAATCATGCTTCATTAAAGAGAAAGGAGATGAGCTCTTTTTTTAATTTGAGAGGCGTGACGTTATGAAGAAGTTTTTTATTTTTTCTTCTAATCCTAATTTTTATTACCTCTTTATAAGCTGAGGATGCAGGTAAGAAAGAACTTTTATAAATATTAAAAGTCTTTCTTCAGGAGAAATTTTATACTCTTAACTTAGATTTTTGAAAAAAGTTTGGGGATTTCAGGCTTTTTAGTATAAGGAAAGTATTTTAAAAGGGTTTCTTATTTAAACGTTTTCTTGACAATCATAATAGAAAATTTATACTATAGTTTCTGAAAGGTTTATAATATTGGGGGGAAGAGAAGGATGTTTAAAAAATACTTTTTTATTTTTACACTTTTAATTCTTTTTTTTCAATTAAATACAACAAAAGCCTATAATGATCTTTTTATTCTTTATACTTTTGAAGATGGAGAAAAATATAATTTATCGGGAACTAATAATACTCAAATAGATATTTCTAAGGATGTAGCCTATAATAGTGAGTACTCTCTTAAGGTCCTCAATAGAAATTCAATATGGGATGGAGTTTCTCTAGATCTAACCTATAATTTAGAGCTTGACAAAAACTATCAAGTTAAGATGATGGTATATCAGAACTCTTCTAAACCCAGACTTATCCAACTAATAGCTTATTATAAAGATCTTTTGGGAGACAGAACTCAAATGATCTCTGAAAGAGTAATGATGCCTAAGGTTTGGAAAGAGTTAGCAGGAGAATTTAGAGTAAATTATGTGGGATATTTGGAAAATTTCAAATTGTTAGTTATATCCCCTAATGGGACTGACTATGCTTTTTATATAGATAATTTAAAGGTTTTAGGAGAAAAGAATTTTGAAATTCCTGGACTGCTTTTTAGATCCACTTTTGAATCTAAGACCCCAGAGAACTGGCAACCAAGAGATTCAAGGGTTAAATTAGTACCTACTGATGAAGTTAGTTATGAGGGAAATTACTCATTAAAGGTTTTAAGTAGAAGTAAAACATGGCATGGTCCTCAACTAGATATTAAGCCTTATTTTAGACCTAATAAATATTACGAGATTTCTCTTAAGATTTATCATAAAGAAAAGGAAGTTCAGTATGTCACATTATCCTTACAAAGAAGATATAAAAATGAAAAGGAGTCTAAATTCGAGAATCTAATATATCAGAAACCTATACCACCTAATACCTGGGTAGAGATTAGAAAACCTTATAATGTTTACTATTATGCAGATTATGATGAACTTCTTCTTTATTTAGAGTCTGCTAATCCTACCCTAGAATTTTATATCGATGATGTAAGGATAACCGAAAGGGTTATGGATGATTTAGAATTAGAGGTTCCATCTCTTAAAGAAGTTTACAAAGATTATTTTAAAATTGGCTTTATGGTTTCCTATCCAAAACTTATAGCTTTTAAAGAAGCTCAGCTAATAGCTAAAAAACATTTAACAAGTCTTACTTCGGGAAATGATTTTAAACCAGAGAACTTACAGCCTAGAGAGGGTGAATTTAACTTTCAAATTGCTG
This sequence comes from uncultured Dictyoglomus sp., assembly GCA_938039765.1. Lineage (GTDB taxonomy): Bacteria > Dictyoglomota > Dictyoglomia > Dictyoglomales > Dictyoglomaceae > Dictyoglomus. Next base: position 2,683 of record CALHTV010000193.1, read on the forward strand.
ATGAATATATTAAATTTGCAGAGGAAAATAATATAGCTGTGAGAGGTCATACTTTGGTCTGGCATGAGCAAACTCCTAACTGGTTTTTTGTGGATAAAGATGGAAAAACTGCTTCTAAGGAATTACTCCTTAAGAGGTTAGAAACTCATATTAAAACAATAGTAGGAAGATATAAAGGTAAAATTTATGCATGGGATGTGGTAAATGAGGCTATAGATCCGAATCAGCCTGATGGTTATCGAAGAAGTAAATGGTTTGAGATAATTGGTCCTGAATACATTGAAAAAGCTTTTATTTGGGCCCATGAAGCTGATCCTAATGCTAAACTCTTTTATAACGATTACAATACTGAGGATCCTAAAAAGAGAGAACTTATTTATAATCTTGTAAAAAGGTTGAAAGAAAAAGGTATTCCTATAAATGGTATTGGTATACAAGGGCATATAAATATCGAGAGACCATTAGTTTCGGAGATAGAAGAGACAATAAAACTATTCAGCTCAATTCCAGGAATTGAAATTCACATAACAGAGCTTGATATGAGTGTTTATACAAAACCCAATGTGGAATATGAAAGACCAAATAGAGAGTTAATGTTAATTCAAGCTTATAGGTATAAAGAGATCTTTGAGATGCTTAAAAAATATAAAGGAATTGTAACAAGTGTGACCATAGCAGGTATAAGAGATGATCACTCATGGTATTCAGAAGGGAGAGGAAGAAATGATTATCCTCTTTTATTTGATCAAAACTATAAGACTAAATTTGCTTTCTGGGGAATTGTGGAAACATGTGTGCTTCCACCTTTACCTAAATATTTGAGTATCATCAAAGGTACAACCATTGTAGATGGTAAAGAGGATGAGATTTATAAGACAAGCAAAGTCTTAGAAATTTCTCTCAATGGCAAAGCAAAAGCAGAGGTTAAAATAGTATGGAATCCTAAAGGTATTTCCCTTTATATAGAAGTATTAGATAATACAAAAAGCTCTATAGATGCGGTGAGTGTTTTTATAGATCAAAATAATGCTAAAACTCCATATATTCAATCAGATGATTTATTTTTTACCTTCTATAGGGATAAAGTAGAAAGTAATTTTAGTCATGCTTTAAGAGAATATAAAATATTAGAGAATGAAGAAAAATATATTATTGAA
>CALHTV010000194.1 GCA_938039765.1 uncultured Dictyoglomus sp.
GCTTGTTAATCACATACAGAGAGGAATAAACAAGGTAAAATCAAAAGTAAAAATAGAAAATCCTTTATTAGATTCAGTAAAAGAAGTTTACAAAGAAGAATTTGAAAAAGCTATGAAAATTATAAAAGAGATAAATAAAAAATTTAAGGTAAAACTTAGTGAAGAGGAGGCAGGATTTATTACTCTTTATCTTAATATAATTAAAGAAACCATTGTTAAAAGAAAAAGAGTTATAATTGTATGTCCCATGGGTATCGCTACATCGAATATGCTTCATTGGACCTTAAAAAAAGAGTTCCCTAATATTGAAATTGTAAGTGTTCTTTCCTATAGAGAATTCCTAAAAAAATATCCTAACGTAGAGGCAGACTTAATTATCTCTACATTTCCCTTATCTATAACTTCAATACCGTACATCATAGTATCTCCCTTGTTAATCAAAAAGGAAAAAGAACTTTTGAGGAAAATCATAGGCGTTTAAAATACTACTAAAAACCTTTAACTATATATTAAAAAATACCTCATTTAAAAACCTATATCATATCCTTTCTTTATTGATTCCTTCTTAAATAACTATTACTTTTTAATAAGGTAAGATCAGAAGGTACTGGAGGAGTCAAGATGGAATTTAAGGAAATGATAAATCTAGAGAGAATAAGAATAAATGTGGAAGCTAAAGACTGGAAAGAAGCTATTCAAAAAGTAGGAGAATTAATGATTAAAACTCAATGTGTTTACGAATCATACATAAATGCTATGATACGAGTTGCAGAAAAATTGGGACCTTATATTGTCATTACTCCCGGAGTTGCCTTTCCCCATGCAAGACCTGAAGATGGCGTAATAAAACCTTGCTTTGCAATAATTACTTTAAAAGAACCCATTGAATTTGGAAATCCTGAAAACGATCCTGTAAAAATGGTAATTGGATTTGCTGCCTTAGATGATAAACAGCACTTAAATGCCCTCCAAACTTTAGTAGACATACTTTCTAACAGGGAATTAGTTGAAAAAATGATGAATTCTAAGACTGAGCAAGAATTATTTAATTATTTAAAACATTATATTTAAAGTGAGGTGTAAATCCTTATGCAAACCAAAAGATTAAAAATTTTAGCAGTGTGTGGTATGGGACTCGAAAGTTCATTAGTGTTAAAAATGACTATAGAAAAAGCCTTAAAAGAACTAAATTTAGAAGGTGAAGTTACTACAGCAGATATTGTAACCGCAAAAGGAGCAGGATTTGATGCAGATATAATCATTACCTCTAATGAGTTAGCTCAGCAATTAGGAGAAATAAAAGTCCCTATAGTTACAGTTAAAAATTACGTAAATGTACAAGAATTTGTAGAGGGTATAAGAAAGGTTTTAAATATATAATTAATTTAGGGGAGGTGTTTTTTGTGGGATTCTTAAAATTTCTTCAGGATATTCTTAGTGTTCCCGCAATACTTGTAGGTATTGTAGCTTTTGTAGGGCTTGTGGTACAAAGAAAAACTTTTTCTGAAGTAATTAGTGGATCTTTAAAGAGCATCTTAGGTTTCCTTATATTAGTAGCAGGAGCTGTTACTCTTATTGGTTCCTTAAATGCTCTAGGTCCAATGCTTGAAAAAGGTTTCTCAATACGAGGTGTAGTCCCTAATAATGAAGCTATTGTTGCTATCGCTCAAAAAACCCTTGGTAGAGAGACAGCTTTAATAATGGTATTTGGATTTTTAGTAAACATTCTTCTTGCAAGGTTTACTCCATTTAAGTTCATATGGTTAACAGGTCATCATAGCTTCTATATGGCTTGCTTAATATCAGCTACTTTAGGTACCGTAGGTCTTAAAGGAATAACACTAATAATAATTGGTGCTATAATTTTAGGTTTAATGCAAGTTTTAATGCCAGCATGGATCCATCCTTATATGAAGAAGGTTACAGGAACCGATGAGATAGCATTAGGACATTTTGGAACTTTAGGATACTTTGTGTCTGGATTTGTAGGTAAATTGGTAGGAAACCCCGAAGATAGTACTGAAAAGCTTTCATTCCCTAAAAGTTTTGGGTTCCTTAGAGAATCATTAGTAGCTACAGGTTTCATAATGATAATAGTATTTCTTGTAGCTGCTATTGCAGCAGGCCCAAGTTATATAGAAAGTCAACTTAGTGGAGGACAAAACTTTATTGTGTATTCAATAATACAAGCATTGACTTTTGCAGCAGGTGTTGGAATTGTAATATATGGTGTGAGGATGATTGTTGCTGAAATTGTCCCAGCTTTCAGAGGAATTTCAGATAAGATTGTTCCAGAAGCAAAACCAGCGCTTGATTGTCCAGTAACCTTTCCTTATGCTCCAAATGCAGTAATTATTGGTTTTATCTTCAGTTTCTTAGGGGGCATAGTTTCTATGTTAATTATGCCTTTATTCAATCTACCTGTTATCATCCCAGGATTAGTTCCTCATTTCTTCGTAGGTGGAACAGCGGGAGTTGTGGGAAATGCTACTGGTGGTAAAAAAGGAGCCATGTTAGGATCTTTTGTAAATGGAATAATAATAAGTTTTGGAGCAGCTTTCCTTCTTCCTGCCCTAGGAACATTAGGATTTGAGAATACCACCTTTGGAGATTCTGATTTTCAATGGCTAGGAATACTTATAAGCTTAATAGGGAGAATTTTTAAATAGTAAATGAGGGGGGGGAAAGAACCCCCTCCTTAAAAAAAATGAGGAGAGGATAAATAAAGATGATAATTGAAAAACTAAAAATAATTAATAAAACAGGTTTGCATGCAAGACCTGCAACTTTGTTTGTAGATAAGTCAAAGAAGTTTAAATCCGAAATATTTATTGAAAAAAATGGAAAAAGTGTAAATGCTAAAAGTTTAATAAACATCCTTTCTTTAGGAGTAGAGCAAGGACAAGAAATAATATTAAAAATTAATGGTCCTGACGAAGTTGAAGCCTTAGAAGAACTTAAAAAACTTATAGAAAGTGGCCTTGAAGAAGGAGAGTGAATAGAATGAGTACCCACTTAAAGGGTATAGGCATAACTGATCAAATTGCTATAGGAAAAGTAATAATCTTTGAGAAAAAGGATATTGATTTATCCAATGAGAGAGATGAGTTGCCCTATGAAGTGAAAGAAAAATTGTTATTAAGAAGTATCGAAAAAACAAAAAAGGAAATTGAAACTCTATATGAAAATCTTAAAGAAAGAAATCCCCAAGAAGCAGAAATATTCAATTTTCATAAAGCTCTTTTAGAAGACGAGTATTTCCTAGACAAACTAAAAAAATATTTAAAAGAAAATTTTTCAGCTTCTTGGGCTGTTAAGAAAGCAGTTGATGAGATATCTTTAGAATTTGAGAACATAGAAAATGAGTTATTTAGAGAAAGAGCAAAAGATATAAAGGATGTAGGAGAAAAATTAATTAAGAACCTACTAGGATATAAAGAAAGCACTATTGATATTAAATCTCCAAGGATCATTGTTGCAAGAGACCTTGCCCCATCTGATACTGCTACCTTAGATAAAAGTAATGTTATTGGTTTTATAACAGAATTCGGAAGTCCAACTTCTCACACAGCTATTCTTGCTCAAGCTTTAGGAATACCTGCTATCGTAGGAGTAAAAGATGTGTTAAATTATCTTAAAAACAATGACGAGGTTATATTAGATACTAAAAATGGTTTGGTAATAATCAACCCATCTCAAGAAGAGAAGGAATATTATTATCAAAAAATAAAGGAAGAAGAAATAATTAAAAGAGAATTAGAAAACACAAAAAATATACCGGTAATAACCTCTAAAGGAAAACGGATTAAAATTTTTGCTAATATTGGAGATTTTGAAGAAGGAATATTAGCTCTAAAATATGGTGCAGAAGGAGTTGGGCTTTTCAGAACAGAGTTTTTATTTTTAAATAGAAATTCTCCTCCTTCTGAAGAAGAGCAATTTTTAGCTTATAGAAAAGTAGCAGAATTATTTAGAGAAAAACCTGTGATAATAAGAACTATTGATATTGGTGGAGATAAAAAAATCCCCTATCTAAATTTAGAAAAGGAAAATAATCCTTTTTTAGGAATAAGAGGTTTAAGACTTTGTTTGAGAGAAAAAGATTTATTTAAAACTCAATTAAGAGCAATATTAAAAGCAAGTTATTATGGGAATATTAAAATAATGTATCCTATGGTTTCTATTAAAGAAGAAATTGAAGAGGCAAACAACATTTTAGAAGAAGTAAAAAGAGAGTTAGAAAAAGAAGAAGAAAAATACAATGAGAAGATAGAAGTTGGAATAATGGTTGAAGTTCCTTCTATTGCTTTATCCTTAGAAGAGGTTATTGATCTCATAAGCTTTGTAAGTATCGGTTCAAATGACTTAATACAATATACTTTTGCTGCAGATAGAACCCTTGAAAAGGTTAATTATCTATACCTTCCCAAACATCCTGCTATTCTCAAACTTATAAAACATGTTATTAACGTGTGCCATGAGAATAAAAAAGAAGTTGGAGTTTGTGGAGAGATAGCCGGAGATCTAGAAATGGTGACAATACTTGCTGAACTTGAGATTGACGAATTAAGTATGGCTCCTACTAAAATTCCTCTTATTAAAAAAATCCTCCTGAACTTATTAAACTAATTTTATAAAAAAGAGGAGGAGGAAGGGACAATCCTCCTCCAAAAGATTAAAGATGTAACTTTACTTTATATTTAATCTTCTTATGAGTATATTGATACAATCATTTACTGCTCCCTTTATTACTGAACTTTCTGATACAAAATCACCGAAAAACCACATCCCATTTTTTACTGCTCCAGTTTGATCAAAAGCTACTTCATTTCCTGCTGTATCATAAATCCTTATAGCTACTATTGCTTCTCCCTGAACAGTAGTAAAGGGAACAATAGGCCAGATAGGTAATAAAAAAATTAGCCAATTGAAGCTTCGTCTACTATTAACACTTACTATATTTAGATCTAATAAGTAATCTGCATTTTCTCTTTGATATACTACTTCAAATCCTATTGTCTGAAGTCTAGTAATAAAATAGGTTTTTGCTGGTTCAATTAGTCTACCATCTACACTATTTACTCTGTTGACATATATCCTGTTTTTAATTTGAGCAGAACCTAAGTTAACAAGTAAAAGAAATGTGAGCAAAAAGATGGTAAACACTTTAAGATAGCCTTTCACAAATATCGCCTCCTCTCTATTTGGTTTTGCAATTTAAATTGTAAATATTAAAAAGGTCAAAAATAGACCTTAAAAAATTTTTTAAGTTTGACAAATTATTAAAGACCAAGTAGAATTAATAAATAATTA
>CALHTV010000195.1 GCA_938039765.1 uncultured Dictyoglomus sp.
CCCTCAAACCCAACAATACTCCCTTAAAAATTTAAAAGGGGCCATAAGTTTTCCTCTTAATTCCTATATCTATTTCGGAACAAGTGTTATGTATGTGGAAAAAGAAAATATTATAAGAGGAAATTTAGGAATCTTAGTAAGAATCGGAAGCTTCCTAAGTACTGGTATAGTAGGAGAGGGCTTTACCATTGAAAAAATATCTCAGGAAGAATATAAGATAACCTTAGCTTTAAGATATAACGTAGGATTAAGTCTATCCCTTTTTAACAGTACCACGAATATATACATTGACCTTATAGATTTAGAAAAATTTAATAATACTAAAGATTTAAGTCTTTTAAGATTCGGCTTAGAACAAAAATTAGGAAATATTTTAGTTATAAGAGTAGGTTCAAAAGGTAACATTACTAACTTTGAGAATTATACCTTAGGATTGGGCCTAAATCTAAATACTTTAAACCTAAGTTTTAGTACTTTCTTGGAAAATACAGAAGAAAATAACAATTCTTTAGAATCTCTTAAATTAAAATATAAATTAACAGGAACCTTAAGATTTTAATAATCAATACCCCACCTTGCTGATATACCTCTTGCATAGGGATGTTTTACCTCTCTCATTTCTGTAACTAAGTCTGCTAATTCTATTAAATCCTCAGGCATATTTCTTCCTGTCAAAATTATCTCCATATTTTCAGGTTTAGCTCTTAAAAACTCTAAAACTTCCTCTAAGGGAATAAGGTTATAAAAAATTGCAAGGCTTATCTCGTCTAATACTACTAAATCATACTCCTTAGCATATATCTTAACCCTCTCCCACCCCCCTCTTACAACAGAAAAATCTGTTTCTGAAGGTCCCTCTTCCCCAATAAAGCATTCTCTACAATTTTGACATTCTATTATGTTTTCTCTTATTCCTGAGGAATATATGCAATCTCTACCAAATTGCCAAAAAGTTAAATTAGGTAAATTACGGGTAAAAAGAAATTCTCCAGTAAAACTATTGCCTTTTACGAATTGGACAAACAAAACCTTTAAACCATGACCTAAACTTCTTATGCTTTGCCCTAAGGCAGCTGTAGTTTTGCCTTTGCCATTGCCCGTATAAACTTGAATCAATCCCTTTTTTAACTTTTTATTCATAGACAAACATAATATACCTCTGTGATATTATTAACCCTTTTAAGACTTTGTAAGATCTCCTCATTTACAGGACTATCAATCACAAGAACCATTACTGCATCTTTTCCTATCTCTTTTCTTCCTACCTGCATTGCAGCAATATTGATCTTATTTTCTCCTAAAATTGTACCTACTTGTCCGATTATTCCAGGCCTATCCATGTGAAAAGCAATAAGCATATAAGGTGCAAGAGCCAAATCCAGATAGTAATCTTGTATTTTTAAAAGCCTTTCTTGCCCTCTACTTACTGTTCCAGAGAGTTCAATTATTCCTTTTTCAGTTTTTAACCTCAATCTTAAAGAAGTTCTATAAAAATCTGTTTCTTCAGTTCTTACTTCAGTAATTCTTAATCTCCTATCCTTTGCCATAGCTAAAGCATTTATTAAATTTACTTCTTCTCCTAAGATTGGTTCAAGAAATCCTTTAATCACTGCCGAAGCAAGAGAGGTTTCTATTTTACGGGCTAAGTCACCACAAATTTGAATTTCTATCTCTTCAGGATTAGCACTGGTTATCTGAGCTAAAAGTTTACCCAACTTTTCTCCTAATTTAACAAAGGGCAAAATTTCAGAAGAGACTTGTATAGGAAGATTCACTGCATGAGTCACCATCTCCCCTTTGAAAAACCTAATCATATCTTCTGCAACAATCAAAGCAACCTTTTCCTGTGCCTCTTGAGTAGATGCACCAAGATGAGGAGTAAGAACTACATTATCCAAAGTAAGTAAAGGACTATCTGGATTAATAGGCTCATTTTTAAAAACATCTAAGGCAGCGCCCGCAATTTTCTTTTCTTTTAAAGCCTCATAGAGAGCCTCCTCATCTACAAGTCCACCTCGAGCACAGTTTATTATATAAGCAGTAGGTTTCATTATTTCCAGTTCTTTTTTCCCAATTAAATTTTTTGTCTCTTGAGTCAAAGGAAGATGTAAAGATACATAATCAGCTTCCCTTAACAAAGAATGTAGATCATTATATAGTTCTACTTCCAACTCTTTAGCCTTTTCAGGAGAGATAAAGGGATCATAAGCTATAATTCTCATCTTAAAGGATTTTGCCCTTTTGGCTACTTCCGAACCTATTCTTCCCAAGCCAATTAACCCTAAAGTCTTTCCATAAAGCTCATTTCCAATAAAACTTTTTCTCTCCCATTTTCCCTGCCTAAGCACAAAAAAGGCTTGAGGAATTTTTCTCGAAATAGCCAACATAAGCCCTATAGTATGTTCACAGGCAGCTATAGTGTTACCTTCAGGGGCATTAATAACTAATATACCCTTTTTTGTAGCTTCTTCTACATCTATATTATCTACACCAACTCCTGCCCTTCCTATAACTTTAAGATTTTTAGCTTTATCAATTACTTCTTTTGTCACCTTGGTCTCTGATCTAACTACAAGAGCTGAATAATCAGAGATAATATTCAATAATTCCTCTTTACTAATTCCTGGCTTGTAGTCTACATCAAAGTATTCTTTTAACTTCTGCAATCCACTCTCTGCTATAGGATCAGAAACTAATACCTTATACCTTTCCATTAAAACCCCCTCCTAATCCTTATAATATTCTTGGAAAATTTCTTCTGCAACTTGTACTCCTTTTCCTCTTAGGCCCTTACATCCTAAATTCTCTAAGGCAATTTCAATAGAAGAAATTGCAACCAAAATATCTGTAGGTTCTACGTAGCCTACGTGTCCAATCCTAAAGATCTTCCCTTTTAATCCTCCTTGACCTCCTGCTAGAACTACACCAAATTTATTTCTTATATATTTTCTAAGCTCATCAGGATTTACATTTTCTGGAGGAACAACAGGGGTCACTGTATCTGAAGCCCATCTTTCATCGGCAAGAAGCCTTGTTACTCCCAATGCCTTTATAGCCTCTCTTACCGCTTTTCCTAAAACCATATGTCTCTTGAAATTATTTTCTAAGCCTCTATTTAATATATTCTCAAGGGCTTTTCTTAAGGCAAATAAAATAGAAACAGCAGGAGTAAAGGGGGTAGCACCTTCATTTAAAAATTTCTTAGCCTGCTTTAAATCAAAATAAAATCTAGGCAGATTAGCCTTCTCGTTGTAATTCCAAGCAAGCTCACTTACTGAAATCATAGCAAGACCTGGAGGAGTTTCTAAAGCTTTTTGAGAAGCTGTTACTACTACATCAATCTTCAATTCGTCTGTAGGCAGATCTATGGCTCCTAAAGAACTTACTGCATCTACAATTAAAAGCCTTTCTGGCTTTTCTTTTACAATATAGGCAAGTTCTCTTAGATTATTAGTAACTCCTGTAGAGGTTTCATTATGAGTTAAGAAAACTCCTTTTATATTAGGATTTTCCTTTAAAACTTTTTCTAAGGTCTCAGGCTCTATTCCTTTTCCAGGTTCAGTCTCTATGGTTTTCACATTTAAACCATAAGCCTTACATATCTTTGCAAATCTCTCTCCAAAAACCCCACAAATTCCAACTAAAACCTCCTCTCCTTGAGAGAAGAAATTAACTACAGCAGCCTCCATACCTCCTGTTCCAGAAGCTGTTAAAATTAGAACATCGTTATTAGTTTTAAATATTTTCTTCAAAAGTTCTGTAGAGGATTTGAGTAGATTAGAAAATTCTGCGCCACGATGGTTTATCATCTCTCTCGCCATCTCTAAAAGTACATCTTGAGGTACAGGGGTTGGACCTGGAATCAATAAATAATTTTTAGGCATCTATAACTCACCTCCAATATTTTTTCCCTAATTCATAATAAAGTTCTGCATTCTTTCTAATATTACGAATCTCCTCCTCAGTTACTCTTCTAACTACTTTTCCAGGAATTCCTATCACTACAGAATATGGAGGAATTTCCTTCCCTTGAGGTATTAAAGTTCCAGCTCCAATTATACAATTCTCGCCTATAATCGCTCCGTCAAGCAAAATAGCACCCATTCCAATAAGAGTATTATCCCCTATTTTGCAACCATGAATCACAGCAGAATGTCCACAAGTTACATATTTCCCAATATACACAGGTTTCTCTTCATCTACATGGATAACTACATTTTCCTGGATGTTAGCATATTCATCTATATAAATTGGTGCCCAATCTCCCCTTATTACTGCAAAATCCCAAATATTTACCCCCTTTTTAATGATTACATCTCCAACAATAATAGCCCTCTCAGAAATAAAGACTTCTTCATCTAAACGTGGATGCTTTCCATC
>CALHTV010000196.1 GCA_938039765.1 uncultured Dictyoglomus sp.
CGATGAACTTAAAGGGGGAGAGGTGTGGGGGGTTTTTACCTTATTTTATGTTTCTAAAGATGAGTTAGGTGAAGCTTTTATTGAATTAGTAGAATATAGCCCTTTTAAGCCTTATAACATAGATTTAGACTACTTTAGAGAGGGAAGAAAAGAGTTTACTCTTGAAGAATGGATAGATGTATTAATAAGATCTATGGAATATGAACCTGATAGTTTCCAGGATTTAGATCAAAAATTACTTTTTATCTCAAGACTTTTAGTATTTGTGGAGCCTCGGTTAAATATAATAGAGCTTTCTCCTAAAGGGAGAGGTAAATCTTACATATTTAATAATTTAAGTAAATATGGATGGTGTATAAGTGGTGGTACCGTTACAAGAGCTAAAATGTTCTATGATATGAGTAGAAATACCTTTGGACTTATTACAAAATATGATTTTGTAGCCTTAGATGAAATACAAACGATAAAATTTTCTGACGAAGAGGAGATGAGAGGAGCCTTAAAGAGTTATCTAGAATTTGGCAAATTTAATATTGCAAATGTAACTGGAGTTTCTAATGCAGGAATGGTATTACTTGGAAATATTACTTTAGATTCAAATATGCAGCCTGTAAATAGGAGTTATTTTTCAGAACTTCCCGAAATTTTTCAAGAATCAGCATTACTTGATAGATTCCATGGCTTCATTGAGGGATGGAAATTACCAAGAATCAAGGAGGGTATGAAAATAAAAGGATATACTTTAAATGTGGAATATTTCTCTGAGGTGCTTCACTCTTTGAGGAATTGTCCAGAATTTTCTGCCATAGTGGAAGATCTCACAGAAATACCCCCTAACGCTGATACAAGGGATGTTACTGCTATAAAAAGGCTTGCTTCTGCTTATTTAAGATTACTATTTCCCCATGTTAGAAAGACTGATGATATTGATAAGAGAGATTTTGAGAGATTTTGTTTAAATCCTTCTATTGAAAAAAGGAGAATAATTAGGAAACAATTACATATTATTGATCCGGAATATAAAGAAGAATTACCAAATGTGAGGGTGAAGTAGACTTTGGACGATAGTTTCTTTGAAGAAGAACTTTTTGCAGAGATAGATGAAATTCTTAAAAAGCTACCATCAGAAAAGGAATCTTCTCCTTTAGAGGAACATAAAACTGATAAATTTTATAAGATAGTTGAAATGATAATTGATGGCCTTGAAAAAATCGCATTAGAAATTGATAGAGAAATCAAGAATTTTAGTATAGATAAAAATCTATTAAATTTAAAAAAATTTTTATCTATACTTAAGGAAATAGAAAATTTAGAAGAAAAACTTAAGAAAGTTATATCCAATAAAGAAAAAAACCGAATTAATAGAGAAGAAACTAATAAAAAACATCTACCCAAAGGTCTGAGGACACCAGAAGAAAAATACTATCTTCCTATTCTTGAAAGTCTTTATGAATTAGGGGGAAGAGGAACTGTAAAAGAAGTTCTCGATAAAGTAGAAGAGAAAATGAGGGATATCTTAAATGAATACGACTATGGTATTCTCCAATGGGGGAGTATCCGTTGAAAAAACTCTGCTCAATGGGCAAGATTAGATCTTGTCCGTAAAGGATTATTAAAGAGGGATTCACCTTTAGGTATTTGGGAGCTTTCTGAAGAGGGTTATAAGTTTTTAATGGAACATAGGAATAAATAGCCTTAAATATGCCTGATTATGATTTATATGAAGAAGAGCTTTTTAGAAGGATAGAGGAATTTTTAAAAGAATTAGAGGCAGAAAAGGAAGAGCCTCCCCTTGAAAATATTATAAAAGAAGAAAAAGAAGAAATAAAAGAGGTATCTTTAGAGGATTTAGAGGAAGTTCATTTCAGAGAGATAGTAAAATATAAAATTTTGAGCCCAGAGGAGGAAATAGAGCTTGCAAGAAGAGTTGAAAAAGGTGATGAGGAGGCAAGAAAGAAATTTATTGAATCAAATTTAAAACTTGTTTACTCGGTTGCTAAAAGATATAAAGGAAGGGGTTTAGAATTTTTAGATCTTGTTCAAGAAGGATATATTGGATTAATAAAAGCGATAGAGAATTTTGATTGGAGAAGAGGATATAAATTTTCTACCTATGCAACTTGGTGGATAAGACAAGCAATTTCAAGAGCTTTAGCCGATAAAAGTAGTCTTATTAGAATTCCTGTTCACTGCTTTGAAAAGATAAATTTCATGAAGAAAAGTATTAAGATCTTTGAAGAGAAGTATGGAAAAGTACCTACTCTTGAGGAACTATCTAAATATACAGGGATTAAAATAGAGGAACTTGAAGAGCTGAAAAATTATGAATTTAAATTTTTCCCTTTAGATGTGCCTTTAAATGAATTATCTGGGGAAGAGATTGAAGATCTTTCTATGTATTGTGATTACATTGATGAAAAGAATGGTTATACCCTTCAAGATTTGATTGAAGATCCTAATGATATTGAGGAGATAGTAGAGCTAAGGTTTATTAGAGAAGAACTTATGAAAATATTAGATACTCTTTCGGATAGGGAAAGGAAGGTATTAATACTAAGATATGGACTTGAGGATGGGATCTCAAAGACTTTAGAAGAAGTAGGGAAGATATTTAATGTGACAAGAGAAAGAATTAGACAAATTGAAGCAAAAGCCCTCCGAAGGTTAAGACATCCCTCAAGATCTAAAAAAATTAAGTAATTTTTAAGGTCAGATCTTGCATTAAATAAATATGTTATATTTCAAGACCTGACCCCACTAATTATTCTATTTAAAGTCAACTGTAAAACTTTCCTCTTATTTCATCCATATTTATTACTTTGTTATTTAATCGTGCTTCTTCTGCTGAAAAGGCCATGAGATGACTTTCTATAGATTCTTCCAAATTTGATAAACTTTCTTTTATTTCTCCCTTTAATAGTCTAACAAATTCCTCAATTATTCCCTCATCTCCTCCTGCATGTCCTACTAAATCTCTAAAAGGTAAGTTTAAGTTAATAATTTCTTCTCCTATTCCAAACCTTTGAACTAATATTTTATTCTCTTCTAAATCTCCATAGATTTCTCCGTGGGAGCCATATAGGTATATTTTTCTTGTTATCTTATTGGTAAAGGCTGTCATTATAAAAGAGGCATATACTCCATTTTTGAATCTTATTGAGACTGTTTGATGATCTACCACATTATTGTCTGAATGATAAACACATCTACCATAAGGACCTTCTCTTAGAGCTTTTAACCTTCCCTCTAAAGATAGATCTTCTGAGATTACCGATACAGGCCATCCAGTATAGTCTATAAGATATATCTTTTTAGCATCATAGGGACAATCTAAATTACAATCAAGACATCTTTCCTTTGCTCCTTCTGGAGCATTTTCTTTTTTGAAATACCTAAGTTCTCCAAAGGAAGATATATATTGGGATTTTTCATTTATTAAAAAGTTTAATATATCTAGATCATGACAGCTTTTTGCCAGTATGGATGGGGCAGAGGTATTAGAATTTCTCCAATTTCCTCTTACAAAGCTATGGGCAAAATGGAAGAATCCAATATTTTCTACCAAATTTATTCCTATAATTTCCCCAATAACTTTCTTTTGAAGAAGTTCTTTTAATTTTCTAAAAAAGGCAGTATATCTCAATACATGAGCTACAGTTATATTTGCTTTATATTCCTTTGATACTTTATATAATTCTTTTATCTCTTGGAAATTTACCCCTATAGGTTTTTCCAAAAGGATTTTATAGCCTTTTTTAATAGCAGCTATAGCAGGTTCTACATGCATTCTATCCATAGTAGCAATTATCACACCGTCAGCAAATTTTTCTTTTTCAAAAAGCTCCTCCCAAGTTTTAAATTGTCTCTCAGGAGGTATATTATGTTCTTTTGAAAATCTTTCTCTTCTAATATCATTCGGTTCTGCGACAGCTGTTACTTTAACATCAGGTCTTTTTAGTATTATTTTCCCGTAAGCTTCATATCCTCTATTTCCTGCACCTACCATAATAACCTCAAGAGGTTTCATAAGTTTTTACCTCCTCTAAAAAATAAAACTAAAAAGATGATTATTCAACTTGAACATCAATTATTACCTTAAAATAATCTTCTTTGTTATTTAATATATTTTCAAAAGCTTCAGGTACTCTACTAAAAGGATAAATGTGAGTTATTAATTTTTCATAATTTACCTGGTTTTTTCTTAGAAGGTCTAAAGCTATCAAATAATCGTCTTTTGTATACATAAGAGAACCTTTTAGATTGAGTTCTCGATCTTGGATATAAATGAGTTCCGCTTTTGAAATCTTTTGAGGAACTCCTAAGAGAATAATTTCAGAACCTTTTCTTGCAAATTCAATAGCCATATTTATACTCTCATCTATGCCTACACACTCAAAGGTTATATCAGGACCTTCCTGAGAGAATAAATTATTATTTAAATCCTTAGGTTTTACAGTAATAATTTCGAGACATAGATCTTTTGCAAGTTTTAATCTTTTTTCTAAAGGATCTACCAGCACAATCTTTTTGGGATTTGAAAGATATAAGACTATGGTTGTAAGAACCCCTATAGGCCCGCTTCCTATAATAAGCACTTCATCGCCTGGCTTAAAAGAGGATCTTCTTACTCCATGGATGGCTACTGCAAGAGGCTCTGTTAAAATCGCTCTTTTTAGGGGAATATCATTTATCTTATGTGCTTTATAATAGGGTACACTTATATATTTTTGGAATCCTCCATTGGTCTTTGTGCATCCTATCACATCTAATTCTTTACAAATGTTGTATCTTCCATGGGTACAATTATAGCATTTTCCACAGGTTAGGCTTGGTTCTACTACTATAAAGTCTCCTATCTCAAGGTTTAGCACGCTTTTTCCTTTATCTATGACTTTTCCTACGAATTCGTGCCCTAAAACAATGCCTGGTTTTACAAAGGGGTGTTCTCCAAGATAAGCGTGAAGATCGGAACCACATATCCCTGTATATAACACTTCTAATAATATTTGGTCCTCTTTTACTTCAGGATATGGAGTCTCAATGAGTTCAAGATTTTTAATATTCTTTAAAAGCCATCCATAATTTCTCAATTTAGACACCTCCTTTTGATTTAGATTATCAAATTTTTTTGATATTGACTATATGACTAATTAGTCATATACTATGGGTAGATTTTAGGAAAGGGGGAAAGCTATGTTAATTGAGATTAAAAATCTCTCAAAATCTTACCAGGTAGGTGTTACAAGAATTAATGCTCTTAAAGATGTTTCTATTGAACTTGAAAAGGGGAAATTATATGTAGTACTGGGACCATCAGGTTCTGGAAAAACGACGCTTCTGAATATTTTAGGAGGCATAGATAAACCTGACCAAGGAGAAGTTATAGTTGATGGGGAAGATATTACTCAGTATAAGGATAGAGATTTGACCAATTACCGTCGAAAGAAACTTGGTTTTGTTTTCCAATTCTATAATCTTGTTAACTCTCTTACAGTTTTGGAAAATGTCCTTTCAACTAAAAATCTTTCTGAAGATGGGCTTGATCCTAAGGAGGTTCTTGAGATTGTTGGAATGTGGGAACATAGAGATAAGTTTCCCTTTGAGCTTTCTGGAGGAGAACAACAAAGAGTTGCTATTGCGAGAGCTGTAGTAAAAAATCCAGCTATAATTCTTTGTGATGAACCAACAGGTGCTCTCGATTTTGAAAATGCCAAGAGAGTTTTAAAACTTTTAGAGGATATAAACAAAAAATACGGTACTACTATTATAATTGCTACTCATAATACTGCTATAGCTAAGATGTCTCACAAAATAATAAGACTCCGAAGTGGAGAATTGGTAGAATACGCAGACAATCCAGCACCTATTCCTGCTGAGGAGGTGACATGGTAATGTTAAAAAAAATACCTCTTAGAATAATGTGGAGGGATAAATCTCATTTTCTAGGTATAATACTTCTTGTTCTTCTCGCCTCTTTTGGGTATGCAATTTTTAGTATACTTATTACTAACATAGATACTAATTATAAAAACTTTGTAGAGAGATATAACCAGGAAAATTTTCATTTTACTACTTTTTTCCCCATAGATATAGAGGCATTAGAAAAGAAGTATAATGTTTTAATCGAAGAAAAGTTTACATGGGATTATGAATATGGAGACAAATTAATAAGATTTTTTAATATCACCGAAAAGGTAAATAAGCCTTTAATTTTAGAAGGAAAAATACCTAAATTAGGGGAGATAGCTGTAGATCCTAATTTTGCTCAGGCAAATAAGTTAAGAATTGGAGATGAGATATATATTAATGGAAAAAAATTTAGAATATCTGGGTTTGTAGCTCTCCCTGATTACATCTATATAACTAAAAACGAAACTGACATGCTGCCTGATCCGATTCATTTTGGTATTGGGATAATGTCTTTTGAAGATATGAAAAACTTTATAAGTAGCGTAGCTTTTAGGTATTATATGGTTAAAGGCAACATCTCAGATTTAGCTTCTTTTAAGACAGAGGTAAACTCTAAATATACTATGCTTTCTTTTCAGGAAAAAAATGAAAATTTTAGGATTATTGTTACTGAAAAGAAAATGGAAAGTGCTAAACCTATGGCCTTTGTTATTTCAGGAACAATTTTAATAATTTCTTCAATATTATTGTTTATTGTATTAAGAAGGCTTATAAATTCCATGCACGCAGAGATCGGAACTCTGTACGCTCTTGGGTACAATAGGAAAGAAATTACAAGTACTTATATTCTGTTTCCTATATATATCTGGGCCATGGGAGCTATTCCTGGAAGTATTTTAGGATATGTTCTTTCGGATCCTTTTACTAAATGTTTATGTACTTGTTTAAATTGTGATGAGAGAAGAGCCGTCTGAGCTTGCCGATGAAGATCTTGTTATTCTCTGAATTTTGCTTTGTGATTTAATTTAATATTTTTCTACCTATTTCTCAGTTTATGAATTGGCGGACTCTTGA
>CALHTV010000197.1 GCA_938039765.1 uncultured Dictyoglomus sp.
TCCTCATTTATATTAAATTTTTTTCTATAAATCCAATCTTCTTTTTCTACCCATTGAACTTCTAACTCATTCTCTCCTATAAAAGGATCTGGAATAAGATTATTCTCCATTAAATCTAAATGAACACATCCTGGTACTTTACCCTTGTGCCATTTTTTATCTTTCAACCCTTTAAATTCCCACTCACCATCAAGTTTTATTATTTCCATATAAAAGCGTCCTCCCCTGAAATAAGTTTTTGTTTAGTATAACTTAAGGTTTATAAAAAATCAAAAAGCATCAGAGGAGGACTCAAATTCTTAATAAACTTTTATATCTCCCATAGAGCATTTTAATTCCACATAGCATTTTTCCCCTGTTTTATATATAAAAGTATCTCCTTTTGATATATCTGGCTTTCTTTCTATAGAAATATCTCCCATATTTACTCTGGTCACAATTTTCCCATCGAAATCTTCAGGAAGTCTAAGTTTTATATCTCCCATACTGCAATTCAATTTTATAGACGAAGGAACATTAATCAAATTTAAATCTAGATCCCCCATACTGACTATACCTTCTACTTTATCCGCTTCAACCTCTAAATTTCCATCTCCCATTTTTAAATAAATTTCAAAGTCATCACATAGCAATCTACCTTTTATATCTCCTGCCGAAAGGTTAACTTTTATAACTTTCATTCGAGGAATCAAGAGAAAAAATTCTCCTGCTGTAAGTTTTACCAAATTATCCTGAAAACTGTATGCCCCTTTGCCTTCTATCACTACCCTCAAATCTTCTCCTACATCTACTTCTAAATCTCCCCCAGAAATTTCAATGTAAAGAGGATTTTCAATATCCCAATTAATACTCTCCTTTACCTCTCTAACCCCCTTAATACCCTCTAAAACAATACCTGGCACCACAGAAACAGCAGAGGTAATAGCCTCAGTAATTACTTCTCCTATATTCAAAATCCCACTTCCTCTTTTTTTAGTCTCTCTCTTTTCCTCGAGAGCCTCAATCAATTTTTCAGCTTCTTCGGCTTTTATCTTACCTTCTTCTAAAAGTTTCAAAATCCTTCTAATCTCCTCATCCATAATTTCTCCTCCTCTATACTTTTATAATTCTTTTTTGTAAAAATTCTAACATATTTTTTAGAATATGGCAAATATATCTTTAATATTTTTAAAATAAATGTTTTTATTTTACTAATAGATAAACAGAAAATTTCCTATTAACATGTGTTAATAAACTAAATAAAGCAGTAATTTGCTATATTAAATTGAGTTTTACCTATTTGAAATTAGGGTTTTTTTGTTATATTATTAAAGAAAAATTTAAGGCAGGGAGGTATGTAAAATTGGAAACAAGCTATTTAGATAGACTTAGAAAAGAAGAGGTAATAGCATATTTTTCAATGGAAATTGCTTTAATTTCTGAAATTCCTACTTATAGTGGGGGATTAGGGGTACTTGCTGGAGATACAGTAAAAACTGCGGCAGATCTTAACATACCATTTATAGCTATAACCCAACTAAGCCGAAAAGGGTACTTTAAACAGGAGATAAATTCAAAAGGAGAACAAATAGAACATCCTGTATTATGGGAACCTGAGAAGATATTATCTCCTTTACCCTTTAAAACCCAGGTGGAGATTGAAGGAAGAAAAGTATATATTCAACCCTGGATTTATTATTGGACATCTTTACACGGTCATACGGTCCCTGTAATTTTCTTAGATACTAATCTTCCTGAAAACTGTGAGGAAGATAGAGACATAACCGACGTCCTATACGGTGGAGATTTAGCCCATCGATTGAAGCAAGAGATAGTCTTAGGAATTGGAGGAGCAAAGGTGTTAAAAGAATTAAATTTAAAAATTAGAAAATATCATTTGAACGAAGGACACTCTTCTTTATTAACTTTAGAGCTATTGAAAGATCAACTCAATAATGGAAAAAACTTAGAGGAAGTTGTAGAAAGCATAAGAGAAAAGTGTATCTTTACGACTCATACCCCAGTAGAAGCGGGACACGATAAATTTCCTTACGACCTTGTATCAAAAATATTAGGGAATTATGTCCCTATAGAATTGATTAAAAAATTTGCAGGAGAAAATATCCTTAATATGACCTTACTTGCATTGAATCTCTCAGGATATGTAAATGGTGTAGCTAAAAGGCATCAAGAAGTATCTCTTCAAATGTTTCCAGGACATAAAATTCACGCCATTACTAACGGGGTACATTCCTTTACTTGGACCTCTCCAGCTTTCCGCAAACTTTACGACAAATATATTCCAGGTTGGGCTACAGAGCCGGAACTACTCTCAAGAGCCCAGTTTATACCTTCAGAAGAAATATGGGAAGCTCATATGGAAGCAAAAAGTGATTTAATTAAATACATATACGAGCAAACAGGAGTCCAGTTTGATAAAGATATCTTAACTATAGGTTTTGCTCGAAGAGCTACAGCCTATAAGAGGCCCCATCTCTTGTTTTCAGATTTAAATCGCTTAAAGAAGGTAAAAAGAAAAGGACCTATCCAAATAGTGTATGCTGGAAAAGCCCATCCTAAAGATTTAGAAGGTAAAAGACTTATAAAAGAGATCTTTGAATATATTACAGCTTTAAAAAACGATATAAAGATTGTATATCTACAAGATTATAACTTGAATATGGCTAAAAAGATTATTGCAGGAGTAGATGTTTGGCTAAATACTCCTCAGAGACCCTTGGAAGCCTCGGGTACTAGTGGAATGAAAGCTGCTCATAATGGAGTAATAAACTTCAGTATATTAGATGGATGGTGGATTGAGGGGCATGTAGAAGGTTATACTGGTTGGTCTATTGGACCTTCCCCCTTCGAAGAAAAAAGCATAGAAAACCATATTCAAGAAGAAATAGATGATCTCTATAATAAACTCGAATATATTATTTTACCAACCTATTATCACCACAGAGATGAATGGATTCAAATAATGAAAAATAGTATCTCTAATCTTGCGTCCTATTTTAATACCCACAGAATGATGAAAAGGTATATTACTGAGGCCTACTTCAAAAGAGGATAATAAAAAGAGGGGAGATTCTATTCCCCTCTTTTTTACATGCCTGAAAGTAAACCACGCATAAAGTATCTACCTAAAAAGATATAAACCAAAAGAGGGGGTAGAGCGGTTATAAGAGCTCCAGCCATCTGAATATTCCATTCTACAAAATAACTACCTGCTAAATTATTTAGAGCCACAGTAATAGGTTGAACAGAAGGGTTAGGAGCAACCACAAGTCCAAACAAAAAGTCGTTCCATATTGAGGTAAACTGCCATATCATTACTACAGCAAAAGCAGGCATAGATACCGGCAAAACTACCTTCCTATATATCCCCAAAAAGTCTGCACCATCAATTTTAGCAGCCTCTATTAATTCTGTTGGAATAGTAGATTAATAGTTTCTGAAAATTAATGTGGTTATTGGAATTCCATAAACCACATGAAGGAAAATTAGTCCAGGAATTGAACTATAAAGCTTTATTTTTTGCAAAATCTGAACTAAAGGGATTAAAATACTTTGATAAGGAATGAACATTCCAAAAAGGATTAATGGAAATATAATATCAGCACCTTTAAATTTCCATTTAGTAAGCACATAACCATTCATTGATCCCAAAAAAGCAGAAATTATAGTTGCAGGAATCACTAAATACACGCTATTCATAAAATTTTGAGAAAGCCCTCTAAGTCCACGATTCTTATTTCCAAACCAAGCTTGTACAAAACTTTCAAAACTAATACTTTTGGGTAATTTCCACATATTTTTCAGATCTACTTCTGCAAAACTTTTCATACTTGTAATAAAAAGCACATATATAGGTGTTAGGTAAAAAATAGCAAAAATCATCAGTAAAAAATATATTAATATCCTATTCAATCTCATCATCTCTTAACCTCCGATTTTAAACTATACCTCAAATAAGGTATAATCAAAACTCCTATCATTAAAAGAAGAATAATAGCTATACCCGCACCTTCAGCAAAATGATTTCCTCTAAAAGTTGTATCATACATAAATAAAGCTGGAACATCACAAGAAAATCCAGCACCTGCTCCTGTCATCGCTACTACTAGGTCAAATATCTTTAAAGATATATGCCCTAAGATTATAACTGCTCCCCAAGTTATAGGTCTCAATAAAGGTAAAACAATATACCAATAAACTTGTCTC
The DNA here is from genome assembly GCA_938039765.1 of uncultured Dictyoglomus sp. Lineage (GTDB taxonomy): Bacteria > Dictyoglomota > Dictyoglomia > Dictyoglomales > Dictyoglomaceae > Dictyoglomus. The sequence goes on from CALHTV010000197.1 coordinate 4,207, forward strand.
ATATTTGCTCCATCTACTTGAGCTGCTTCAAAAAGCTCATTAGGGATCCCTCTTATACCTGCAAGATACATAGCCATAACATATCCTGACATTTGCCACACTGCTGCTATAACTACTGCCTTAATTCCAATTTTAGGGTCTGTATACCAACCACTCTTTAGGAAAGAAAGTCCAATTTTGTCTAAAAGCTGATTTAGACCTACAGGATTATTAATAGTACCTGGATTAAGAATCCATCTCCAAACCACACCTGTTACTACAAAGGAGATCGCCATTGGAAATAAATATATGTTTCTAAAAACATTTTCTCCTCTTATTTTCTGATCTAATAAGATTGCAAGTAAAAAGCCAATCACTAAAGATGAAGCAAGGAATAATAAAGTAAAAATAAAAGTGTTTCTCATAGAAATTTGAAATCTAAGATTTTGAAAAAGTTCTATATAATTTTTTAAACCAACTAAATTGTAACTTGTAAAGATATCACTCCAATCTGTTAGAGATATAAATCCCGTCCATAGATTAAAGAAGTAAACAAATACAAGAACTAAAATAAGAGAAGGAAGAATAAAAAGAAAAGAGTACAATTTATCTCTCTCCAAATTAATCCCTCCTGTCAAGCTAAAAAGTTAATATAAGGGAGAGAGGAGACTTTTATTCCTCTCTCCCTTATATCAATTTTTTATTGTTTCACTCCATTTTTGATTGCTACATTAATAAGGGCTTTTTGAGTTGTTTTTACATCAGGTCTTACCACAAAGAGAGAAATCACATCTTTAAATTCTGTTACCCAACCTTCAGAGGCAGCTGCACCATGCATAACACTAGGAACTATCTTATGTTTTAACCAATCCTCCATACAAGATCTCTGATAAGCTGGGAATTTAGTTTTATCTACATCTGTTCTTGCTGGAATCGAGGCTTTTTTCAAATTGAAAGCCTCTTGGCCCTCTTTAGAACCCAGTACCTTTAGAAAAGCAATAACATTATTTCTATTCTTTGCTCCCTTTGGAAGGCCAAAACTATCTGAGAGAGCATCAAATATACCAGCATTTCCAGGTGCCAAAGTCCAACCAAAATCATTAAATCCTTTAGCATAGAAATAACCTACAGCCCAATCTCCCATTATAGTCATAGCAGCACTACCATCTACTATTAATGCACAAGCTTCGTCCCAGGTTCTTGCTGAATGATCCGAGTTTACGTATGTCAACATCTTTTTGAAGGTTTCTAAAGCTTCTGTTACTTTAGGATCAGACCATTTTGTCTTTCCAGTCCAAAGTCCTTTATATCCTTCTGCTCCAAGTTTACCAATAAGTACAGTCTCAAATATATGGGCTGCCTCCCAACCATCTTTGGTTCCAAGAGCAAAGGGTGTTATACCCTTTTCCTTCAAGGCTTAGGCTACTTTAAAGAACTCATCAAAATTCTTTGGAGGTAGTAGCTTATTTTCATTAAAGATCTTTTTATTGTACCAAAGGACATTAGCCCTATGTATATTTACTGGGACAGACCAGTATTGACCATTATAAGAGACAATATCTAAAATTCCTTTTGGCATAACCTTTTCCCAACCTTCCTGCTTATATAGGAAGGTTATTGGTTCTATAAATCCCGTTTTTACCCAGGTATCAATTAATTCATGCCCAGCATGGACTTGGAATGTATCTGGAGGATCGCCTCCAAGCATTCTTGTTTTAAGCACAGCTTTTGCATTAGCTCCAGCACCACCTGCAACAGTAGCATTAATTATCTCCACATTAGGGTATTTACTATGGAATATATCTATTAATGCTTGCAATCCTTCGGCTTCTCCTCCAGCAGTCCACTAGCTAAATATCTCCAACTTTCCTTTTAATTGAGCAATAGAAGAAACAGAAGCAAGAAGAATGAAAATAATTAAGAAAGTTAAAATTCTACGTAACATTTAGAAATCCCCCATTGTATCAAAATAAATTTGTTTTGTTAGGTTTAATTCCTTTTAAAATAAATTAAATCATCCCACCCCCTCTCCCCAAATTTTATTTTTCAATCCCCTACACCGTTGAGAGTACAGGTCCTTCAAAAATATCCCAGAAGGCCCAAATACCTGCTCCAACAAGTTCTGCAGGATATTCTAAGAAGGATGTCAATTCAATCCTTACTTTTCCTGCGTCGGAGGTTATGCTTTTCTCTTCTATAATCTTCTTAAGCTCCTTTCTTATGATTTCCCATATCTCTTTTGTATCGCTCTTAATAAGAGGACCTCCAAGGATTATCACATCTGGATTAAGCCCATTTACTATATTAATAACACCTACACTTAACTCATCCACATATAATTTTAAAGCCTTTTCGTCTAAAATAGAGGCCTTTTCATTTTCCAAATCAAATCCGGCTCTTTTAGCCAAATCACTTCCTAAAGAAGCATATCTCTCCCAACAACCTAAATTACCACACTTACATTTTATCCCATCCCTGCCTACAGTCATATGTCCAAATTCTCCTGCAGTATTTGCTTTGCCACGATACAATTTTCCTTCTAATATTAAGCCCGTTCCAACACCTTCCCCAATGAAAATATAAACTATATTTACATCATTAAACTCAATTTTAGATCCAAGCATACCTTCTGCAACCACAGCCATATTAGCCTCATTATCCATCTTAACAGGAATATCTACAGAAAATACCTTTTTAAATCTTTCAGAGATCATATCTCCTAAAGGCAGATTTTTCCAATTTAAGTTAGGAGCTACTACTACATTCTTAAAAGTATTATCTACAATTCCTGGTATTCCTACTCCTACTGCGTGAGTATTTTTTAAACCCTCAGGAAAAATTTCCCGAGTATATTCTTCCACTTTGTCTAAGAAATCTTGAGGATTTTTCGGAGTAAAAAAACTCTTAATATTTTTTATATTCATAGCAAAGTCAATTTTTGCCATAAGAGTATGTGTTACCCCAACTTTTATAGCTAAAACACTTTTATAATTAGGATTTAAACCAAGTAAAATAGCCTTTCTTCCTATTTTCTTAATATTATAAGGCTCAATTTCAACTATCATTCCTTCGCTGATTAGATTACTCACAAGTCTTGTCACAGTACTCTTACTAAGGTTAAATCTCTTTGCAATTTCAGTACGTGAAATATTCCTACACCGCAAAAAGGCATTCAATATTATTGTTTTATTTACTTCTCTCTGTTGACTTGCCCTTCCTCCTCTTCCTGTCCTTATGAAAACCATAGATTTACTATATCCTCCATATTAG